>CAIWTL010000524.1 GCA_903915555.1 uncultured Micrococcales bacterium
GGATGGTCCGGCAGAGCACGCGCTAACCAGAAGGACTGCGGCGATGACGATGGCTGCTAGAGCTGACCTCACGACCCCATTGTGGCCGCTGCTGGTCCCCGATGAGGTGTGGATTGAGCAGCAAGTGCGCAGGTGCTTCGGTGGAGTTCCGCCTGGTCCTCCAGGCCAATCCGCGGGTCGTCACTCTCGCCACGCGTAAGGACGTCATCAAGGTAGCGGCGGTCCGCGTCCCAGCGCTCGCGCACGTCATAGCCGGTCGTCCCATGGCCGGCTACCACGATTTCAGTACGCAGGACGACCTCGCGCAGGGAGTCCAGTCCAGCACGGTATGCGTCGAGGCCTGCGTCGTCCGGATCGGGATAGGGGAGTTCGACGTCCGACAGCATGTCCCCCGCGACGAGCAATCCCCAATCAGGCACCTCGAGCGCCAGGTGGTGCTCCACATGTGCGTTGTGCTCGTGCACGATCGCCTTCGGACCGCGCCACTCGAGTTCGGGACCGGCCAACGGAGTCAGCCTTGCTGCGATCGCGATGAGGTCGTCGGGCAGGTCCCCGAGTAGCGGGGCGAGGACCTGTGTGCGGCTCTCAATCGACTGGTGCACCGTGCCTGGGGTTGCCCATCGGGGCCCATTGCCGAGGTCGGGGTGCCACAGCACATGGTCATAGTGGATATGCGTGGCCAACCCCGCCACACATTCGACCTCCAGGTCGTGCAGGTCGCGTGGGATGTCGCCAAGCTCGTCAGCGTCCCAACTGGGATCGATAACGAGCGCCCCACCATGCCCGTCGAGCAGGACCGTCGTCGCGGTTGCGTAGCGACGCGATCTTGCGACCCATACTCCGGGACGGACTTCGACGAGTCTTCGCAGCCCCATGCTTGAAGAATACGTCGCAATAAGTAGGGGGCGAGGGACCGAGAAGGGATAGAGACGGCCCGGACTGGCCTTCTGGCGCCTGAGACATCAAATCTCGAGATGTCACGGACTTCGCGCAATGGGCTTGTACAGCGACCTTCTCGCATAAAATTCGTGCATGACTAGTCGCTTGGTGAGCACACTTCTTGTCGGGTCCACACTGCTTCTGGCCGCCTGCAGCGCGGGCCAACAAGCGGACACACTGAATGCGGAAGCTGAGACCGGGGCAGTAGCTGCCGCATCTATCTGCCGCGGCGGGCCACCCGCCTCAACGCCCCTTAGCCAGCTTGACGATCCAAACAGTGACGACGAGGACGGCGTGCTTGGCGCCCTCTACAACACGTCCAGCAAACCCGTATGGCTGAGCGTGACCTGGGGTGGGCAGAGCTCAACTGCTTGCATGCTGCAGCCCAATGGGAGGGCAGCCTACGCATTCTCCACACCCGGCTCGGTGAGTACCGTGCTGAAGATCGCCGACAGCGAGGCGGAGGACGCCACCTACACCACGATTAGTCTGCGCGATCCGGTAATCGGTTATCCCGAAATCACCTTCAATGGAGCGCTCAACCAATCGAAGGGATGCCGCATGGGCTCGTATCGAAACTTCAAATTGCAGAGTGGGTTCACTAAGTCGGGGCCGGCCGAGGGCGAGACGTTCAAGGTCGTCGGCACTGATTCGATCAAGGATGGTGGTGAGTACACCGTCACCCGCCTCAAGGATGATGCCGCTATCGCAGAGCAGTGGACCGGGGGTGGGGAGAATACATCCGACTGGGCTCGCATCGACATCACGGTGACGCTGGCGCCGAGTTGCTCGTCGTGAGAGCACCGCACGACCGTCTCAGTGAGCGGGGCCAGTGTCCACTTAGCGTGGTTCGACACCGTGCGGTAGGCGAACTGGTATCGATCCTCGCAGCTGCCGCGGTGGCCATAGTTGCGAGTGCGTGCTCATCGACCACTGATTCCGCAGCGCCAGTCACGGTTGAAAGCGGCGCGGGTGCTTTGGCCGGGTACAACACCCCCAACGGGCCGTGCCCGACTGGGGGTCCCGTACGGGACGGGTACAAGCGCGCATTGGACGACAACGACGGCGTCATGGGCGCCGTCTACAACCACTCAACCACCTCCCTGGACGTGCGCTTCGAGGAAAACGAGTGTGTTCTGGCCCCAGGTCAATCACTGGCGTATGCGAGTGGGGACAAGACCGATTCCCTGAAGGTTTCTAAAGCGACGCCTCCGCAGAGTCTCAAACCGGACATGCTCGAAATCACGCTCTACGACCCAAATATCGGAACACCATTTGCCAAGGTGGCGAACACAGCCCGCGGTTGCGAGTGGAGGAACGATGATCTCTCAGAGGGCGAGCAATGGACCGTGGAGCGAATGGATGTGGGGCGCATCCGTATTGAGAGACTGTCCGATGATGAGCGGATTGCCCGAGAGTGGACGGAGGACCGTTCCTCAGTTACCGACTGGGCACGCATAGATATCCATGTCTATTCGCTGGGGGAAGGCTGCTGAGAGTTCACTACTGTGCGTACTTCGGGCCAGTGCGCATGGTCGTACGCTTACGCGCATGGCAACAAAGTTGTTCAAGCCCTCTCCTGCGATTCGCAATGCACGCTGTCTGCTCGCCACTTCAGTCGCTGTCCTGATTACCTGCACGGTGACGGTCGGCTGCTCGTCCGGTGGCACGTCGGTTTCCCCCGCGAACGACCCCCTACCGGTGGCTGCCGACCTAGACGATGTTCTGACTTCGGCAGTGAGTGAATTCGGATTTGCCGGCGCTATCGCTGGCATTTGGACCCCGCAGGGCACCTGGGTCGGCTCCGTTGGCACAGCATCGGTCGACTCGGATGACGCAATCACGCCACATCACCACACCCGCATTGGCAGCATCACCAAAACCTTCACCGGCACGCTCCTGCTCCAGGAGGTTGCGAAGGGCACGATGTCCCTCTCCGATCCCATTGAGAAGTACGTCCCAGGCCTGCCAAACGGCGACTCCGTGACCCTGCGCGACCTCGCCCAAATGACCAGCGGTATTCCCAGCTACACCACTCAGATGCCCTTCCTGCTCGACCATTACCAGGACGTCGACCGCTCGTTCACCGCTGAAGAACTTCTCGATTACGTACGCGACACCGAGCCACTGTTCCCTGCCGGCTCGGCGTTCGATTACTCGAACTCCAACACCGTGGCTCTTGGCATGGCAATCGAGAGAGCCTCCGGTCGGAGCTTGGATGATCTCATTGCCGAACAGATCACGGGGCCGCTCGGGATGGGCGACACCTCCTGGCCCGGGCTGTCTCCGGAAATCCCTGCCCCGTTCCTGTCCGGTCAGACCACCGAGGGTCTGCCCGAGGGCACCCGGAAGGACGCCACCAAGTGGAATCCGTCCTGGGGCAACGCAGCCGGTGAGATGATCTCGACGCTGGACGATCTGCGCATCTGGGGGCGTGCACTCGGCACCGGCGAGGGGATCCTCGACCCGCAGAGCCACAGACTGCGTACTGCATCCTTCGTGGAGAATCTCGACATTGCCGGCAACAGCCCAGATGCGGTCTACGGGCTGGGTGTCGGGCTGATTGATGGCTGGATCGGTCACACCGGGGAGCTGGCCGGCTACAACACGTCAGTCCTCCACGATCCTTCAACCGCGACCACGGTAGTCGTGGTGGTAAATAGCAACCTGCCCAACGACCAGGGTCAGAATCCTGCACCGACTATCTCCGAACGGCTGCGCGGGGTGCTGGCCGGCACGTGACCGCCTCCGTATAGGTCAGGTCAGGTGACCGCGTCCGTGGTCTGACCGTTCACCGGGGTCGGAATGGCGCCGAGATCGGGCGCCTCTACGACGATGCGTCTGCTGACTGACACAGCCTCGTACCTCACGTCGCCAATGGTCACCGCTGGTGCGCTCACCGTCACGATGACCGAGCCTGTGCGTGCGCCCGGGTGAAGGCGGGCAGTGACGATCCCTGTCCGGGCGTCCGCGTCGACGTTGGCAACGCTGGGCGATGCCTCTTCGATCGAAACGCTGGTGCGCGCTCCCATACTCGTTCGCGCCTCCACACGCACAACCCGCGTCGGCTCGCCTGACTCGATGTCGTCATCGCGGTTCCAGATCCCGTCGAGGTCCTGACGCATCGTCGCGGGGTTGCCGTCGAGGTTCGCCGAACCGTCGTTATTGCGGTGCGGTACGCCCTCATCGGGGAGGAGATCACGCACCTGAGCGTCGGTCCCCGACTCCGCCAGCAGCAGGTCACCCGGCGGATCCGTCCGTGCCACGACGACGGCCGGCGGGGAATCCCCCATCGCCCCTTGGGCGGTCACCATGATGACCTGCTCCAGGCC
>CAIWTL010000525.1 GCA_903915555.1 uncultured Micrococcales bacterium
GCACCACACCCACACCGCACTTCACCTGAGGCCCGACCACCACATCGACGGTGGCGATCCGCCGCTGACGCCCATCGACCGGCCGGGGGCCGACGCGAAGCGACACGTCGCCGGCGAGGGCAGCGCCGGCTGTCAGATGTCAAAGATGTGCACGTATGCGTACTCGTCCTGCCCGTCAGGGGTCAGATTCAAGGAATAGCCGACAGACCCTGGCTCATCGACCGGGAAGTTACCACTGACGCCATAGGAGGGGTAGGCAGAGCTCGGCGAGATATGCGTGTCGGTGTAGGCAATGTCGTCACAGCGGTTATTGCCGACGCTGACCACGGGCGTGTTCCCGTTCAGGTTCACTGAGAAGCATGTGTTGTTGTTCGACGAGTTGTAGATCTTGGTGTAGGCGGACGACTCATCGTTGGCCTTGACGTATAGCCAGAAGTCGTCCACCACGTTCTCTTGGGTGATGTACGGGTAGGTGGTCGCGGCCTGAGCCGACTTCCCCTTCGGTGCTCGATCGAGATGGATCGCCACATTGCGCAACGTCCTCTTGGGCACCCGACCCTCGGACGTCAGTGGGATGGAGATACCTGCAGCATGAACCTTCGGCTTGCCCACGTGGACGGCAGCCAGCTTCGGGCGGGCCGCCACCGAGTTCCACACGAGGGTGGCACCGACCCCGGAAGTCCCGTAGCGCAGCCTCTCCCAGCTGGCCGCGAGAGCTCTGCCGTTAGTGGACCCCACGAGCACGCGCTTCTTGCCTCTGTCATTGGTTCTTTCCCCCATCCACTGGCCGTGGGTCTTCTTCATGCGAAGCACCAGTGAACCGTCTGACTGCTTCTTCACGGTCGCCCGCGATGCGTCCACGTGCACGACGGCACGGCCCTTACCGGGCCGGCCTGTGCGGGTGCCGCCGCCAGGGCCACGCACGTTGCGGCGATGGCCGCAGTGGTCAGTGTGAAAAGGACCTGACGGCGAAGGAACATGATCTGATTCAACCAGTTGGGGCAACGCGTGCGCACCGTTGCCTTCAGGGACACATCGTCAGGTCACGTTCCGTTCGCGACTGACTGGCCGACCGCCGTCGGTGTACCCCGCATGAATCAGGTCGATGTCCCGATCGGAGCCTCGGACTTCGCTCGCTCTCGGTAGGCCTTGGTGTTGACGCGGTTGCCACACCGCTGCGCGGTGCACCAGCGACGTGATTTGCCCCGACTCTCCCCGCGTGAACCCGGCGGCCCCTTACACGACCCTGACACCCGAGGTGGAATACGTGAATCACCCGGCCTTTTGATACAACTGGACTATCAGCCGAGACAGGGAGCAGCCATGGGTTTCTCGAAGTGGGTGAAGCAGGCGCAGAAGCTGGCCGGCCAGCACTCCGACAAGATCGCTCCGGTGATCGACAAGGCCGCCGACAAGGCGAAGGCCAGTCAGCCGAGCAAGAGCAGTCACATCGACAAGGTCGCGGACCTCGCGAAGAAGAGCGTCAAGAAGCCGTAGTCACTGGGATCACGTCTCGAGGTCGTTCACAGCGCGCGGACACCGATTATTGAAGGCCTTGATCCTGGCAGCCTCCGCCGTACTCACCCCCGCGACGTAGCCATCGTCGATGTCAGCCTGACGCACCCACGCGCGCACCGACTCGACCGACCCCTGATCTTCTCTCATACCCACCCGAGGCTGGTCGCCTTCCGGTCGGCCACCCGCCTGCCCGACCACCTGCATCAGGGACATGTAGGGGTGCCGGTGGCTTTACCTCACGGCAGCCAATACATGAGATTCGGCAGCAGGTAGCCGCGGCGCAGATGGCCGTAGGCCATATCGCTCACCTGATCGCCGACGCTGGCGACGATGCGCCACCCCCGCCGAGCCAGCTGCGCCCGGGCGCGTGCCTTGAACCGAGCCGCGGTCATCGCGTCGTCGGACGTCCGGCGGGTCACCAACCTCTCCCAGCCTGTGATCCCGTGCTGGCGAAGGCACCGTGCTGTGTCGGCGCGCTGGGACGCGCTGCGGCCGGAGATGACGGCAGTCGCGATCCCCTGCCGCCGCACCCAGCGGTAGAGCCGGGCGCCGGCGGGGATCACCGGTGTCTCACAGGCCGCCACCGCGCTGTCGTAGCGGGCGTCATCCCAGGTGAATGCCGACGCATTGGTCGACACCTGGGGGTAGTTGCTCACCAGGGTGTCGTCGACGTCGAAGACCACCATGACCCGACACCGCGGATAGGCCCGGCCGGGGGTGCGGCAGCCCGTCTCCCTGCGCAGATCACGGCGGGCAGCGCGAGTCACCTCCCGCTGCAGCCGCGCGATGTCACCCGACTCGTAGACCGCGCGGAGGGCAGCCGCGTTGAGAGGACCTGCGTCGTAGATGTCGGCCCCGGTGATGGGCGGAAGGTTCTGGCCCGTCCCGGCGAGTGGCCGTCCGGCAGCGATGTCACCGGGGTCCACCGGCATCACCTCGGCGTGGGCCGCCGTGCCCCCCCACACGGCCGCCACCAGCACCAGGACGAATGCCCGCCAGGACATCGTGGCCTCCTCACACGCTTGGCTCAGCCCGGATCACGCCCGCTCCCCGCGAGTACTCAGGGGGTGAAATTCTCGGGGAACACCGTCGACTTGTCGTAGGTGGCGGAGCCCAGGGTCACGTTCTTGAACGAGCAACCGCCGAAGTTCGCACCCGACAGGTTGCTGCCGTTCAGCTTCACGTCGTTCATGGTGCAGTCCTGGAAGTTCGCGTCGGTGAGGTTGCTGCTGATGATGGAGCTGCTCGACCACCTCGTGCTACTGAAGTCGGCGCCCGTCATGTCGGTGCGGCTGATCGTCCACCCCGTGTAGCTCTTGCCGGAGAAGTCCTGGCCGGCGACCGTGCAGCCTTCGAGATTCCCGCTGCTGCCGGACACCTGCAAGGGCAGACCACACAGGGCCTCGACGGACTTGGGGGCCACCGAGATGAGCACGACCGTGAGGATCGCGCCCAGGATCGCCAGGATCAGCCCGATGATGCCGAGGATGAATCCGGCCTTGGCGACACCACGGTTGGTCGCCTCTCCCCGGTCCGCCTTGTTCATGCCGATCTTGCCGAAGATGATCGCCAGGATGGTCCCGATGGGTCCGAGGCAGAGGAACTGCAGGACGCCCATGACGAGGGCCGCGGTCCCCATGCCGTTCTGCGGTGCCGCCCCTGTCGGTGCGTAGGCGGGCGTTGTCACACCGGCGGGCTGCGGTGCCGGGGCGGCCCCGGGTGGCGGCGGC
>CAIWTL010000526.1 GCA_903915555.1 uncultured Micrococcales bacterium
AGATTCCTCTTTCCCGTCGGCGGTTGTCGGGACACCCTCCAGGACGGCATGGGAAGGTCTGGCCAGTCGTCCTCGAGGGGAGAAGCCATGTCCGCGTCCCGCCGAAATGCTGTGGCCCTGATCGCCGGTGCCGCCCTGCTCATCATCGCGTCGTCGACCACTTCGGCGGTAGCCACGAAGCTGATCACGGGCGCCCAGATCGCCGACCGCTCGATCACAGGCGCCGACATCAAGCCGGGCTCGGTGCCGGGCAACCGGATCGAGTCGGGCTCCGTGAAACTCGAGCACCTGCACGAGTCCGCGGTTCGAGCGGGTCACGTCTACACGTCTCGCGGGGTCGGCGCCAAGCCCCGCTCGCGCAGCCCGCGCGGCGTCGTGACGCAACTGTCGAATTCGGGATTGAGGTCGCTCACTAGCCTGATCAACATTCCGCCTGGCACGTACCTTGCGGTCATCACCGGGCGGTACGGCGTTTATCCCTCGACGGCGAGCCAGAAGTTGATCAACTGTGCACTTGAGTATCCCTCGTCGCAGTACGACTACCTCCCGTTCTACCAAAGCGGCCTCGGCTACTCGGAGGATTGGGAGGGGACCATCGCGGACAGCCTGGTCTTCAAGTCGTCGGCCCCGGGGACTGTCTCCTTCGCTTGCATGACTGGGGGTGACTACACGGCATGGGCCGACGCCGAAATCGTGCTCATTCCGGTGAGTTCCTACGCCCAGTCGTAGGCGCTCGCGAAAGCCGCGCTCTTCTGAATGAAGGGCGCGGGCGCTCAGCGGTCGGGGATGGTGACGGTGTTGGACTTTGTCGCCTCGTGGGCGATGTAGACGTAGGTCATCTTGCCGGTCTTGCGCGACCAGGTGAAGGTGCCGTCGGCCTCGGGGGTAATGAGCGCGGCCCCCTGGGTGAACGTGGTCTGGCCGGGGAAGCGGGTCCAGGGGCGCAGGGTCTTGCCGGCCAGTTCGGTGGACGTGCCGCTGACCACGATGCGCTGTCCGTCGCGGCTGCCGCTGATGGTGATCGAAGGCGTAGGTGTCGGTGTCGGGCCGTCCGTGACGCTGACCTGAAGGGTGGAGTAGGCCGACTCAGCGTTGCCGCCGGCGGTCGCGGTGATCCAGTGTCGCGTCGACGGATGCATAACCGTCGGGGTGCCGGTGACGACGCCGGTGGACGGGTTCAGGACCAGCCCAGGCGGAAGGGGTGGATACATGACATATCGAGGGATGAGGGTGAAGTTCTCCAGTGTGAACGTCGACGTCGGGTTCACCGGGACCCCGACCTGACCCGACAGCACCTGTGCTGCCGGGACGATCGCCGGAGTCGGCGCCGGTGGTGGTGTCGGGGTGGGAGCGCCGTAAGTGAAGTCCCCGGCCGAGGCTGAGCGGCCGCCGTTGAAGGTCACTGTTACCGGCACGGTGCCGGCCCCCGCGGGCACGGTGACGGTCCAGGTGTCCCCGGTCCCCGCTGTCAGGCCGGTCGCGGGGGTGCCGCCGAAGGAGACCGAGGTGATGGTGGAGTCGTCCACGTCGTATGCCGCCTGCGGAACGTCTAGGTTCATGATCGCTGTACTGCCCGCCGACCCCGAAGTCGAGACGAGCGACGGGGTCACGCGGCCGATGACGGAGACGTTGTTCGAGCCGTAGTTGGCGACGTAGGCCAGGCCCGCGTTCGTCCCCGAGTCATCCACGGCCACTCCGCGCGGCGAAGTGCCAACGGTGATGGTGTCGTCAGTCCTCTGTCCGGTACGGCCATTGATCACCGACACGTTGTTGCTTGTTGAGTTGGCGACGTACACCGTGTCGTCTGACTGGTCCACAGCAATTCCAAAGGGGCCGGAGCCGACGGCAATAGTGCTCGCCGCAGCGCTGGTGCGGCCGTTGATCACCGACACGCTGTTGGAGGCCGTGTTGGTGACGTAGACGGTGTCGTCGAGCTGATCCACAGCGACTCCTTGCGAACCGATCGGGACGTAGATCAGTGGAAAGATGGCCTGCCCGGTGCGCCCGTCGAACATGGTCAGCAAGTTGAAGGTGGTGTTGACGACGTAGAACGTGTCATCGCCCTGATTCACCGCAACACCATCTGGATAGTCGACGGCGTCGGTAATCGTGACCGTCCCGGTGCGGCCGCTGATCATCGACACGTTATTACTCGCCGAATAGACGGTGACGTAGACGGTGTCGTCGTCCTGGTCCACCGCGACGCCCCTGGGCGAGTTGTTGACGGTGATGGGCGAGCCGGAGACGGTCCCGGTGCTGCCGTTGATCACCGATACGTCATTGGACCCAGAGTTGGCAACGTAGACGGTGTCGTCGTTCTGGTCCACCGCGACTCCCCAGGGCGAAGTTCCCACGGTGATGGCTGAGCCAGAGGCGGTCCCTGTGCGGCCGTTGATCACCGACACGCTACTGCCGCCGTAGTTGGTGACGTAGATGGTGTCGTCTTCGTCGTTGACGGCGACACCCACGGGCTGGACGCCGACGCTGATTGTCTTGATGACCGCGAGGGTGGAGGTCTGCCCCGTTGTGCGAGGTTGGAGCCTGGCTGCCTCGGCTCCGGTCACGATGCCGAGCGACACGGTCAGCGTCGCCGCTGCCAGCGCGAATGCGGCGGCCCGCGCCAGCCATGTCGCACCTGCGCCGGAGTGCCCGATCCGGTCTCGAGTGCGCGTCACGTCCCGCTCCCTCATGTATGGCCCGGGCGCAGGTGCCCCCTGGTCGCAATGCGCGGGAGATTAGCAGTGGGTCCTTGCGGGCGCGGGCCTCTCGTGAGTGGCCGAACACGGCGAGCGTCTGCGGTGACCCGATGATCTAGGGCACGGGGGCTACCGGGCGGGGATCGTGATCGAGTTGGACCGCGTCTGGTCATGGGTGAAGTAGACGTAGGTCTTCTTGCCCGTCTTGCGCTGCCAGGTGAAGGTCTCGTCGCCCGAGACGGTCCGGGTGGAGCCGTCGCGGTAGTCGGGCTCGCCGGTGACCTTCACGCGTGCACGGACGGTTTCGCCGGCGAGGCTGGTGGTCGTGCCGTTGGCGTAGACGCGCCCGGTGTTGGCTCCGCTGCCTCGATATCCCGTGATGACGATGGTGGGAGAGGTGGAGGGCTCGGGTGTGACGGCGTTGGACGCGCTCGATGCTGGGCCCCAGCCAGCACCGGTGAGGGCCTGGACTGTGAAGGTGTACGCCGCGCCGTTGGTCAGGCCGGTGATCTCGCAGCTGAGGGCGGGTGCGGGGACGAGGCAGGTGCGGCCGCCGGGTGATGCGATGGCCTGGTAGTCGGTGATCGGATACGAGCCGGACGACGCGGGGGCGACCCAGGTGACAACGGCGGAGTTGTCTCCCGAAGTGGCCTTGATATCCGAAGGCGCCCCGGCGGGCGTGGGTGGTGTCGGCGTCGGGGGTGCGGGGGAGCCGTACGTGAAGTTCCCGGCCGAGGCGCGCAGGCCGCCCTTGAAGGTCACGTTCACCGGAACGGTGCCCGACCCTGCGGGGACGGTGACAGTCCAGGTGTTCCCGGCCCCGGCGGCCAGCCCGGTCGCCGGCGTGTCGTCGAAGGAGATCGAGGCGATCGTCGAGTCGTCCATGGCGAAGCCAGCGGCGAGGTTCGGCACAGTCAGTGTGATCGTGGAGGTGTCGCCGGCCTCTCCGCTCGAAGACTGCAGCGAGGGCGTCACCCGGCCGATGACGGAGACGGAGTTGGATGCCAGGTTGGTGACGTAGACCAGTCCGGCATTTGTCAACGACTGGTCCACCGCGACAGCGGAGGGAGAATTTCCTACGGTGATGGTGTCATCGGTGCGCTGGGCGGTGCGCCCGTTGATGACCGACACGTTGTTGGAGCTCGCATTGGTGACGTAGACGGTGTCGTCTGCCTGGTCCACGGCGACCCCGGCGGGAGAATTTCCGACGGTGACGGTGTCATCGGTGCGCTGGCCGGTACGTCCGTTGATGACGGACACGTTGTTCGAGCTGGAGTTCACGACGTAGACGGTGTCGTCCGCCTGGTTGACGGCCACGCCATTGGGGTTGCTGCCCGCGCCGATCGTGGCGACTACCGAGATTCCCTTGATGACCGACACGGTGTTGGCGCCACCGTTGGTGACGTAGACGGTGTCGTCGACCTGGTTGACGGCCACCATGTAGGGGAGCGATCCGACGGTGACGGTGCTCGAGTCGTCGAGATTACGCGCGTTGATGCGCCGAACGTTGTTATTGCTGTAGTTGACGACGTAGACGGTATCGTCGGTCTGGTCGATGGCGACGCCCAGGGGCTGAGTTCCGACAGGAATCGTGCGGGCGAACGTGTTGGTGCGACCATTGATGACGGACATGGTGCCGGGCCCCTGGTTGGCAACGTAG
>CAIWTL010000527.1 GCA_903915555.1 uncultured Micrococcales bacterium
ACCGACTGGCACGCATCGACGAGGTACCAGGCGCGCGACCCCGCAACCTGCCGGCCGATGGCCGCGACGTCGTTGACGAGACCGTTATGGCTGGGTACGTGGACGGCGCACACGAGACGGACGTCGGAATCCAGCATCCGTGCGACCGCCTGCGGGTCGGTCACCCCGCTCGAGTCGTCGGGGATGATCTCGAGCCGGATGCCGATGCGGTGGGACAACTGCAGCAGCGGCAGGACGGTGCTGGCGTACTCGGCGCCGGCGACGAGCACGCGGTCGCCCCGCTTGAGGCGCAGCGTCGACAGGACCCGGTGGAGGCCGGCCGTGGCGGACTCGACGAACGCGACCTGGTCGGATCGTGCTCCGAGGAGATCCGCCGCGAGGTCGCGCCCGTGGGCCACCTCCTCGGCCACCTCTGCGGCCGCTTCGTACCCGCCGATCGTCCCCTCGAGGCGAAGGTGTCGGACCATCCGCTCGGTCACGACGGCGGGGCTGAGCGCCGCACCCGCGTTGTTGAGGTGGATGACGCGGTCGCAACCGGGCGTGTCACGCCGCAGTCTCGCCCGGCTGAGGGTGGTGCCGTCGGGAGTGCCGGTCAGATCGGCGGGCACGGGAGTCAGGGGTGCTGCCATGTGCCATTGGAGCATGGCATCGCCGCACTCTCTCGTAGGATGGTGCGACATGTCGGGTCGCATCGCAGCAGCGGATATCGCAGAGGTGCGGGAGCGGGTGCGCATCGACGAGATCGTGGGGGAGCACGTGACCCTGCGTTCCGCCGGCGGCGGGTCACTGAAGGGCCTGTGCCCGTTCCACGACGAGCGGTCGCCCAGTTTCCACGTCACCCCGGCGAAGGGCCTGTACTACTGCTTCGGCTGCGGCGAGGGCGGCGACTCCATCGATTTCCTGATGGCCATGGATCACCTGTCCTTCACCGAGGCCGTGGAGAAGTTGGCGGGCCGGGTCGGTCTGCAGTTGCGCTACGAGGGCGGGTCGGCCGGGCGTTCCGGGCCGGATCCGGGCCAGCGCGCCCAGGTCATCGCCGTCAACGCGGCCGCCGCGCAGTTCTTCACCGACCAACTGGCCGCCGCCGACCACGCGCGCGAGTTCCTCGAGTCCCGCGGGTTCGCTGAGGACGTATGGTCGGCGTTCGGCGTGGGGTATGCCCCCAGGACCGGGCTCGTGGCGCACCTGCGCGGCAAGGGATTCTCCGAGAAGGCCATCATCGGCTCCGGTGTCGCCGGGCAGGGTGAGGGTCGCACGTACGACCGCTTCCGCGACCGCGTGGTGTGGCCGATCCGCGACGTGTCCGGGGATGTCGTCGGGTTCGGCGCCCGCCGACTGGCGGACGACGCCGGCCCCAAGTACCTCAACACGCCCGAGACTGTCGCCTATCGCAAGAGCCAGGTCCTCTACGGCCTCTATGAGGCACGACGCAGCATCGCCAAGGACCACCAGGTGGTGGTGGTCGAGGGCTACACCGACGTCATGGCGTGTCACCTGGCGGGAGTCACCACCGCTGTGGCCACCTGCGGCACGGCCTTCGGCGAGGGTCACGTCAAGATCCTGCGCCGGATCCTGATGGACGACGCCTCAGCGGCGGTCGTGTTCACCTTCGACGGCGACGCCGCGGGCCAGAAGGCCGCGTTGCGCGCGTACGAGGAGGACCAGCAGTTCGCGGCGAAGACATTCGTGGCGGTGGCCGCGGACGGCCTCGACCCCTGTGATCTGCGGCTGCGGGATGGCGACGAAGCAGTACGGGCGCTCGTCGCCGACCGCACGCCGCTGTTCGAGTTCGTCCTCCGGGCGGCCCTGACCGACCTCGATCTGCGTACCGCGGAGGGGCGTGCGGCGGGACTGCGCGCAGTGGCACCGGTGATCGGTGGCCTGAAGGACCCCACCCTCCGCCCGGAGTACGCACGGCAGGTGGCGGGATGGATCGGCACTGACACCGACCAGGTCATGCGCGAGGTGCAGCGGGCGACCGGCGGCCAGGGGGGTCGCGCCGCACCCGGCCGGGTCCCGGGTGCGCGTCCCCGGGGGATGGACCTCGAGCAGGTCGCGATGCAGGTCATCCTGCAGCAACCTGTGGCGGTGGCCGCGTGGCTCGACTCGCTCGAACCGGAGACGTTCTCGGACCCGCGGCTGGCCCGCGTCTACTCAGCAGTGCTGTCAGCAGGCGAGCCCCAGGGCGGTGCGGCCTGGTTCTCCGCCGTGGTCGAGGCCTGCGTCGACGACGATGACCGCCGCGCGGTGCGGGCTCTCGCGGCCCGCCCGCTGCCGGCCGACCCAGACGATGCCGACTATGCGGTCGGGGTGCTCGCGCGACTCCTCGACCAGTCGGCCGAGCGGCGGGTCGCCGACCTGCGCGCGGCTCTCGCGGGAGTGGAGTCTCAACCGGACGAACAGTCCCGCATCCTCGCCGACCTGCTCGCCGTCGAGGAGTACCGCCGTACGCTGCGCTCCTACTGGGCCGGTGAGTGACGTGGGGTGGTTGCGCAGACGCGAGAGAGTCCCCGACGAGGTGCGCGAGGCCGCGTCGGTCCCTCACGGCGAACGGGTCCTGGCCAGTTGCCGCAGCGGGGAGTCGGGGTATCTGGTGGCATCCGACTGCGCCTTCTACGTCGTCTCACCCCCCGACTCCCAGCGGATCCGGTGGGATCTGGTGGACCGCGCTGCCTGGAAGCCGCCGTTCCTGACGATGTCCGTGTACGACCCCGACTCGGACTCGGTCCAGACGCGGGCCCTCGCCGCGGACCCCGACTCCGATCTGCCGAGCGTGGTACGCGACCGCGTGACCCGCACGATCCTCGTCAACAACCGCATCGACGTCCCGGGCGGCCATGCCCGGGTGGTGGGGCGCCGGGATAGTGACGGCGGGACCCTGTGGTGGCGGGTCGTCCACAGCACCGGC
>CAIWTL010000528.1 GCA_903915555.1 uncultured Micrococcales bacterium
CGCTTGATCTGCGACTTGATGTTCGCCATTCGTGTGCTCAGCTCCGTGTTCGGTGATGTCCGCCGTGGCGGTGGACCGTGGCCGCCGCGCGCGGCATCGGCTCAAGGCTCCCTAGAATAACCGCGAGGCCCCCCCGACCGCCAAATCCCCCAGAACGGACACCAGTGACCACGACCCGACCGGGAAGCACCGATCAGTCGCTGATCCGTAACTTCTGCATCATCGCCCACATCGACCACGGCAAGTCCACGCTCGCCGACCGCATGCTGCAGGCGACCGACCTGGTCAGTGACCGCGAGATGCGGGCCCAGTACCTCGACCGCATGGACATCGAACGCGAGCGGGGGATCACGATCAAGAGCCAGGCCGTCCGACTGCCGTACCGAGCCGTCGACGGCCGCACCTACGTGCTGAACCTGATCGACACCCCCGGGCACGTGGACTTCACCTACGAGGTGTCCCGCAGCCTGGCGGCCTGCGAAGGTGCGGTCCTGCTGGTCGACGCCGCGCAGGGGATCGAGGCGCAGACCCTCGCGAACCTGTACCTGGCGCTGGAGAACGACCTGCAGATCATCCCCGTGCTCAACAAGATCGACCTGCCCGCGGCCCAGCCGGACAAGTACGCCGCCGAACTCGCCCACATCATCGGCTGCTCGCCGGACGACGTGCTGCGGGTCAGCGCCAAGACGGGGGAGGGCGTCGACGATCTCCTGGAACAGGTGGTGATGGACATTCCGCCGCCCGCCGGTGACCCCGAGGCCCCGGCGCGCGCCTTGATCTTCGACTCGGTCTACGACACCTACCGCGGCGTCGTCACCTACGTCCGCATGGTCGACGGTCGGCTCCAGCACCGGCAGCGCATCCAGATGATGTCGACCGGGGCCACCCACGAGGCGCTCGAAGTGGGGGTCATCTCACCGGAGCCGGTACCGGGTGACGCCCTGGCCGCGGGTGAGGTGGGTTACCTGATCACCGGGGTCAAGGATGTCCGCCAGAGCCGGGTGGGTGACACCATCACGTCGGCGACCGGCTCCGCACAGGAGGCCCTCGGTGGCTATCAGGACCCCAAGCCGATGGTCTACTCCGGACTGTTCCCGATCGACGGCTCCGACTACCCCGACCTCCGCGACGCTCTCGACAAGCTCAAACTGAACGATGCCGCCCTGGTCTACGAGCCCGAGACGTCGACCGCGCTGGGATTCGGCTTCCGCTGTGGGTTCCTCGGCCTGCTGCACCTGGAGATCGTGCGGGAACGGCTCGAGCGGGAGTTCGGTCTCGACCTCATCTCGACGGCGCCGAGCGTGGTCTACCGCGTGCTCATGGAGGACGGCACCCAGCACGTCGTGACGAACCCCAGCGAGTTCCCGGACGGCAAGATCGCCGAGGTCTACGAGCCGATCGTCCGGGCGACGGTCATCGCGCCCTCCGACTATGTGGGCGCGATCATGGAACTGTGCCAGTCGCGCCGCGGCACGCTCCTGGGGATGGACTACCTCTCGTCGGATCGCGTCGAACTCCGCTACACACTTCCCCTGGCCGAGATCGTGTTCGACTTCTTCGACGCCCTCAAGTCGCGGACCCGTGGTTACGCGTCGCTGGACTACGAACCCGCCGGCGAGCAGGTCTCCGACCTCGTGAAGGTCGACATCCTCCTGCACGGCGACCCCGTGGACGCCTTCAGCGCGATCGTGCACCGTGACCGGGCCTACTCCTACGGCGTCGCCATGGCCGGGAAGCTCAAGGAGCTCATCCCGCGGCAGCAGTTCGAGGTTCCCATCCAGGCGGCCATCGGGTCCCGTGTGATCGCCCGCGAGAACATCCGGGCCATCCGCAAGGACGTGCTGGCCAAGTGCTACGGCGGCGACATCTCCCGCAAGCGCAAACTGCTCGAGAAGCAGAAGGAGGGCAAGAAGCGGATGAAGATGGTCGGAAGCGTGGAAGTGCCCCAGGAGGCCTTCATCGCGGCGTTGTCCACGGAATCCGACCGCTGACACCGACCGCTGACACCGACCTCTGGTTCCCCCGAGATTCCCGCGGTCGGTACGCCGTATCAGCAACAACTTGCATCCTCACCGCTGGTGATCTTGTGGATACCTTCCGGCCAACAGGGCGCAACGTCGCCGAAGTCAGGCTAGGGTGCCGCATACGGATTTCGTACCGCCCCAAGGAGGCGTTTTCACGATGACTGAGGTTCCCTCGGCTGGCATGACCACTGGATCGCTCAATGAGCCCTACCCGACGGCGGCGTCGTCCTTCGGGCAGTTGATCCTCACCCGGTGTGAGAAGAGCGCCAACAAGGAGGCGTTCCGCTCCCCGACGAAGGACGGCGGGTGGAAGTCCTGGACCTGGGCCGAGAGCCTGGAGGAGGCCAGCAAGCTCGCTGCCGGACTGGTGGCCCTCGGCATCGGCATCGAGGAGCGTGTGGCGATCGCCAGCAACACCCGCC
>CAIWTL010000529.1 GCA_903915555.1 uncultured Micrococcales bacterium
GATCGACCGAACGAATGCGCTCGAGCGATCGGTGTTCGTGCTCTTCTCACCAACTGGTTCCGGATATGTCAACTACGTCGCCAGTGAGACTCTGGAATACCTGACCCGTGGTGACTGCGCATCGGCGTGCATCCAATACTCAGTGTTGCCGTCGGCCCTGTCGCTGACCCGGACCGCTCTGGGTACCCGCCAGACGCGACTCGTGGTGGACGGGATCACCCAGCGGCTGCTGGCCATGCCGGCCGACAAGCGGCCCAAGTTCTACCTGTTCGGGGAGTCCCTCGGCTGCAAGGTCAGCCAGGAGATGTTCACCGGAGCCTCCGATGCCGGGCCGAAGGGGGCGGGGATCGACGCCGCCGTCTGGGTGGGGACCCCCGCCTTCACCCACTGGCGCAAGTCGCTGTGGGGTGACCGGTCGGAATCCGTGCCACCGGAGGTCGGCCCGGGCAGCATCTACCTGCCGCGCGCGATCGTGGACTGGGAGGCGATGCCGGAGTCCGACCGCCGAGAGGTTGGCTACCTGCTCCTGCAGAACGGCGACGACCCCATCCCGAAGTTCGAGGCCCCACTGCTGTGGCGGCAACCCGAGTGGCTGGGACCCGATGACCAGCGACCGCCGGGGGCTCCGAAGGGGACGAACTGGCAGCCGGTGACGACCTTCGTCGCCACCTTCACCGACATGCTCAATGCCCTCACCCCCACACCCGGCACGTTCCAGGAGGGTGGTCACGACTACCGGGTGGAGATCCCCGGGGCGATCCGTGACGTGTGGGGCTTCGACGCCTCACCGGAGCAGTGGAAGCGCGTCAACACCGTCCTGCGCACCCGCGAACTGGCGTGGGAGGTCAAGCGTGACTGGGACAGCGCCAAGGCGAAGCCCGAGGACAAGCGGGACGAGGCCCTCGAGAAGGTTCGGGTCCAGGTCGGGAAGTGGACCGACGCCGGCGAGCCGGTGGACGACGACACGATCGAGATGATCATCAGGGGGACCGAGCCGGTCTGACCCGGGCGTTCCGAGACCGACCGGTAGTAGCTGGGCGTCAACTACTGGGCGTCGTCGATCCCGAACATCATGGCTCGTTTGACCTGCTGGATGGCCGTCGTCACCTGGATGCCGCGAGGACAGGCGTCGGTGCAGTTGAACGTGGTGCGGCAGCGCCACGCCCCCTCCGCCTGATTGAGGATCTGCAGCCGCTCGGGTCCGCCTTCGTCGCGGCTGTCGAAGATGAAGCGGTGGGCGTTGACGATCGCGGCCGGGCCGAAGTACTGCTCGTCGGTCCAGAACACCGGGCAGGACGTCGTACAGGCGGCGCACAGGATGCACTTCGTCGTGTCGTCGAAGCGTGCGCGGTCCTCGGCGTCCTGCAGTCGCTCGCGTGTCGGTTCGTGACCGTCGGTGATCAGGAACGGCTTGATCTTGCGATAGGCCGCGAAGAACGGCTCCATGTCGACGACGAGATCCTTCTCGACCGTCAGGCCCTTGATCGCCTCCACCGTGATCGGCTTCTTCGTGTTGAGATCCTTGACGAGTGTCTTGCATGCGAGACGGTTCCTGCCGTTGATGCGCATGGCATCCGAACCACAGATCC
>CAIWTL010000530.1 GCA_903915555.1 uncultured Micrococcales bacterium
GCCGTCGCCGCCCGCGCCGCGGACGCCGGGCGCCCCGCCGATATCGCCTTCATCGTGTGTGACGGGGGATGGAAGTACCTGTCGACAGGGGCCTATTCCGGGACCATCGAGGACGCCGAGAAGGCCCTGGACGACCAGGTGTGGGCCTGACGGCGTCACGCCGGGCGACGAGGAGCACGATGGACGCACCGATCGGGATCTTCGACTCGGGTGTCGGGGGACTGACCGTCGCCCGCGCCGTGCTCGACCAACTGCCGCATGAGCCGGTCGTCTACGTGGGGGACACCGCGCGCGGACCGTACGGTCCCCGGCCCCTCGCGGAGGTGCGGGAGTTCGCCCTCGACGTCATGGATCACCTGGTCGACGAGGGTGTGAAGCTGCTCGTCATCGCCTGCAACTCCGCGTCGGCGGCGGTGCTGCGGGACGCCCGGGAGCGGTACGACGTCCCGGTGGTCGAGGTCATCCAGCCGGCGGTCCGCCGCGCGGTGCAGGCCACCCGCAACAACCGGGTCGGTGTCATAGGGACGGCGGCCACGATCACCTCGCAGGCCTATGACGATGCCTTCGCCGCTGCCACACACCTCGACCTCACGTCGCAGGCCTGCCCACGGTTCGTGGAGTTCGTCGAGGCGGGGGTCACCGGCGGTCCCGATCTGCTGGCGGTGACACGTGACTACCTGGCGCCCCTCCAGGAGGCGCAGGTCGACACGCTCGTTCTCGGGTGCACGCACTATCCGCTCCTCACCGGGGTCGTGTCCTATGTGATGGGAGATGGGGTGACCTTGGTCAGCAGTGCCGAGGAGACCGCGAAGGACGTCTACCGGGTGCTCGCCGCCAACGACCTTCTGCGGTCCGATGACGCGCCTGCCCCGGTGCATCGGTTCGTCGCCACCGGGGATCCCGGGCCGTTCGCGACCCTGGGACGACGGTTCCTCGGCCCCGAGATCGGTGACGTAGATCATGCACTCGTCTCGACGCCTATCACATGACGGCCCCGTCTACGCTTTCCCCATGCGACTGACGGTCATCGGGTGTGCGGGCTCCTATCCGGGCCCCGATTCGCCGGCTTCGTGCTATCTGCTCGAGAGCGACGGCTCCCGGATCGTCCTCGACATGGGCAACGGTTCCCTCGGGGCTCTGCAGGCGGTCACCGACATCTACGACATCGACGCCGTGGTTCTGAGTCATCTACATGTCGACCACTTCATCGACCTCACCTCGTACTACGTGGCCCTCAAGTACCGTCCCGGCGGACATCCGACCCGTCGCGTGCCGGTATGGGGACCGGCCGCCACGTCGCAACGCCTCGTGGCGGCCTATGGGCTGACCGGCTCGGACATGAGCGGCGAACTCGACGTGCGTGAGATCACCGAGGATTTCCAGGTCGGTCCCTTCCGCATCACCACGCGGCGCGTGCCCCACCCGATCGAGGCGCGGGCCATCCGAGTGGCCGCCGGGGGCGCCACGTTGACCTATTCCGGTGACACCGGTCCCCATCCGGAGTTGGCGGACTTCGCGCGCGGCAGCGACGTCGCGCTGTTCGAGGCGTCCTTCCTCTCCCGCGACGACAATCCCCGCGATCTCCATCTCACCGCCGCCGAAGCCGCCGCCGCGGCGACTCAGGCCGGCGCCGACCGGGTGGTGCTGACACACCTCGTGCCCTGGAACTCGCGGGCGGACACCCTGGCCGAGGCCCGTGCGGTGCGGTCCGATGCCGAGCTGGCCCACCCCGGTCTCGTCGTCGACCTGTGACACGGCGGTAGGCTCCCAGTTCATGAGCTCCAGCGACACCGCCTCCCGCACCGACGGCCGGGCTGACGACGAACTCCGGCCCGTGGACTTCCAGCGTGGCTGGCTGGACCAGGCCGAAGGGTCGTGCCTGGTCTCCTTCGGACGCACTCGTGTGCTGTGTGCGGCCTCGTTCGAGGCGGGGGTCCCACGGTGGCGGCGCGACTCGGGCCAGGGCTGGGTCACCGCCGAGTACGCCATGCTGCCGCGGTCCACCTCCACCCGAAGTTCACGGGAGTCCGTCCGCGGTCGGATCGGCGGTCGCACCCACGAGATCTCGCGTCTGGTCGGACGATCGCTGCGGGCTGTCATCGACGATGCCGCCCTCGGGGAGAACACCATCCAGATCGACTGCGACGTGCTGCAGGCAGACGGCGGCACCCGGACAGCGGCCATCACCGGCGCCTACCTCGCCCTCGCCGACGCTGTCGCCTGGGCGAAGTCCGAGGGGTTGGTCTCCCGAGGGGCGGAGGTCCTCACCGACACCGTTGCCGCGGTGTCCGTCGGGATCGTCGGGGGAGTGCCGCGGCTGGACCTGCACTACGACGACGACGTCAACGCCGACACAGACATGAACGTGGTGATGACCGGGTCCGGGTCCTACGTCGAGGTGCAGGGCACCGCAGAGCAGGAGCCCTTCGATCGTGACCTGCTCAATCGGTTGCTCGACCTCGCCGCAGCCGGCTGCAGCGAACTGACCCTACTGCAGCGCGCTGCGCTGGACGCGCAGTGACGACCACCGTCGTCCTGGCGTCCCGCAACCCGGGCAAGGTCGAGGAGTTGCGTCGCATCCTCACGTCGGTGGCGCCCGACCTCACGGTGCTGGGTTCCGACGCCTTCGCGGACCTGCCGGACATCCCCGAGACAGGGGAGACGTTCGCCGAGAACGCCGCGATCAAGGCGCGCGCGGTCTGCCGGCACACCGGTCTCATTGCCATCGCCGACGACAGCGGACTCACTGTCGATGCCCTCAACGGGATGCCGGGTGTGTTGTCCGCCCGATGGTCGGGCCGGCACGGCGATGACGAGACCAACCTGCGGCTCGTCCTGGACCAGATGAGTGATGTCCCCGACGACCGCCGTGGGGCCGCTTTCCAGTGCGCTGCAGCCGCCTGCCGCCCGGTCGACGGCGGTCGTCCCGCTCTCGAGATCCGCGAAGGGGAGGTCCGCGGTCATCTGATCCGCGAACCGCGCGGGGAGAACGGCTTCGGGTACGACCCCGTCTTCGTGCCGGTAGGTCACAGGGTCACGACGGCCGAGATGTCCCCCGCGGAGAAGGACGCCATCAGCCACCGGGGCAAGGCCCTGCGCTCCCTCGCCGAGGTCATCACTCCCTGGCTCACCTGACGCCTTGGCTCACCCGACGTCTTGGCCCCCCCGACGCCTTGGCTCACCCGACGTCTTGGCCCACCCGACGTCTGGGCTCACCTGACGTCTTGGCCCACCCGACGTCTGGGCTCACCTGCCGTCTTGGCTCGCCATGCCTCCAGGCTCGCCCGGGTTCCCTCCCCCACGTGGAGCCACCGAAACAGTCGCATGCGACTGTTCACGGCGAAGGTGACTGTTTGAGCAGTCGTTCTTGACGTCATCAGTCGCTCCTGTGGAGCGCCGAGCCTTGACAGGTCTCGGGCGGTCACCGGGCGCCCTGTGGACAGTCCGTTTCGCCGTGGGTCCCGCGGCCGAGAATGCCGCATGTCCTGGCTGGCTGCACACATCGATGATCTCTCCCGCGCCAACGAAGGAGTTGTCCTCACCCGGCATCTCGTGCAATCGGGTCTCAGTGACAGTGAGCTCCGACGGGTCCGCCGCGGACTTCACCGCCTCTGTCGCGGGGCCTACTCTCTCCAGGCACCCAAGAACGCCCAGGAACGCCATCGCCTCGTCGCGCGGGCAACGATCCAGCGATACGGGACCGACGTAGCGCTCAGTCACGTGAGCGCAGCGATCACCCATGGCCTTCCGATCTGGGATGCGGACCTGAGTCGGGTGCATCTCACCGGCATCACGGAACATCAGGTCCGCAGAGGATTCCGGCACGAGATTCATTCGCATATCGGTCCGCTGGACGGTAACGATCTTGCCGAGGTGAGCGGAATTCCCGTCACCGGTCTGGCACGGACAGCGGTGGATTGCGCACGCCAGCTCCCGCTCACCCAAGCCGTGGCCGTACTCGACGCGGCTCTGAATCGGGGAGGAATCGATCTCGAGAGTCTCGAGGAGCGGGTGGCTCGCCTCAGCGGGTGTGAAGGAGTCAGTCGAGCCCGGACGGTCGTTCGGCTTGCCGACGCGGCCGCGGAGAGCCCCGGAGAAACCCGCACCCGACTGATCCTCCGGTCAGCTGGATTGACGTTGCTCCCGCAGCAGGAGATCCGCGACGCGGACGATCGCTTCATCGCCCGCGTGGATTTCCTGGTCGACGGGACGAGCGTGGTCGTCGAGTTCGACGGTCGCGAGAAGTACCGGCTCAGTGGCGACGTCGAGCAGGCCCACTGGAGCGAGAAGGGTCGGCAGATGCTGCTCGAACGAGCGGGCTATCGCGTGGTTCGGGTTGTGTGGGCGGATCTGGCGCGGCCCACCCACCTGATCGAGATGGTCATGACCGCGATCGACCCATCGGTGCCATATGAGAGGCATCCTCGCTCGGCCCCGGTGGCGTGGCCGCTCGTCTGAGGGCGGGCGCGGAGGAATGTCGACCTCAGGGGCGACCGAACCTGACAGAGGCGACTGTTGGAACCGTCGCCATGAACCGGACCAGTCGCATGCGACCTTTTCGGGAAGAGGCCGAGGACGGGAAGAGGCCGAGGACGGGGAGTAGGTCGGCGGACGGGGGGTTGGGGCCTGAGAGGGAGAAGTGCCGACCGGTGGAGTGAGTGGGGGATCAGCCGCTGCCGACGGTGGGGGCCGGATGTTTGACGGACTCGGGGGTCGGGTCGTCCGCATGGTCACCGGCGCGCTTGAGCAGGATGAAGCCCAGGATTCCCCCGAGCAGGACGAGGATGGCGGTGATGAACATCATCGTCGCGAAGGCTGTGCCGTACGAGGCCGTGGCATCCGCCAAAGCCTCCTGCCCCAGCGACGTGGTCGGTGCTGTGCTCTGCGCGGCGTAGGTCGTGACGGCGTCCAGTGCGGTTCCGACCTGGGTGGCAGGCACACCGGCCGCCTCGAGTTGTGAGACGGTACCGCCGATCGTCATCTTGTCGATGACGATGGTGGAGGCCGCGAACCCGAGGGCGTAGAAGAACTGCCCGAATGTGAGTCGTGAGCTGGACACCGGTCCGAAGTACTTGGCCGGTGCCTCCTTGAGGATCAGTGAGCCGTACGGCACCGCGGCGATGACGACGCCCCCACCGACGAGGATCTCTCCCGGGAGGAATGTCAGGAACGAGGTCCCGCTGTGGGTGAGTCCGAGCAGGACCAAGCCGACGGCCGACACGACGCCGCCGAGCAGGAGCACCGTGCGAGCGGGCATCTTGCCCGACGACATGCGTCGGCCGATGACCAGGCCGGCGACGACCCCCGCGAGCAGGAGCGGGATCTGCCACATCGACACCTCGAGGGTCTTGAGGCCGTTGATGTACTGCCACAGGTTGGTCAACTGGAGGAAGACCACCGAGTTGCCGAAGTTGTAGATGAAGCCGGCGAGGATCGCGGCCAGGAACACGGGGTTCCTGAAGAGACTGACGGGGAAGAACCGGTTGTCGTTGCGAGACTCCCAGATGAACCAGACGACCAGCAGCACGATGCCCAGGCCGATACCACCGAGTGCGACCGGACTGGTGAGGCTCTTGCCGAGTTCGCCGATCCCGGCAAGCAGGGCGATGATGCCCAGGCCGAGTAGCAGTTGCCCGAATACGTCATTACTGGGCAGTTTCAGGCGGGGCTCCTTGGGCAGCAGGAGCGGCACGATGAAGAAGCAGATGGCGCAGATGACCGGCACAACGAGGAAGGCGGTGCGCCAATCCAGCGATGACAGTGCGCCCCCGACAAACGTCAACACCATGGTGACGATCATCAGGACCGCCGTGAACAGGCCCATCGCGGCTGCCAACTTGCCCGGCTTCGCGACCGAACGGATGTAGGCGAATGCCGCACCATAGGCGGCGCCGAGGCCCACACCGGCGATGACGCGACCCAAGAGGAAGAAGACGTTGTCAGGCGCCAGGAACACGATCACGTCGCCGATGATCGAGATCACCAGGGCTGCCTGCAGGACCTTGCGTCGACCGAGTGAGTCGGCCAACAGACCACTGGAGATCGCGGTGGCGGCGAGAGCGAGCGTCGAGATGCTGGCCGCCAGTGACGTGTTGGTGAGGTCGAGGCCGCGCGCAGCCCCCACGAGAGCCGTCGAGGCGATGTTGGGATCCGTTCCCTGGATGGCTGCGACCACACCCAGGAACACCAGCGCGAGGGTCGGTCTCTTGACCGCGGGTGGGGTGCTCGGGAGTTGAGTCCAGGGACGTGGTGTAGGAGTTGATCGGGTTCGGCGTGGTGCCGCAGACGGAGGCGGTCACCGCGTGACCCTCGGAGAACCATAGCCAAATGGATCTTCGAGAGGAACAACACGATGACCGCCAATCCCAGTATTGACCTGAGCGGCTTCTTGGACGAGCAGCTGTCCCAGGCAAGCCCTGATCTGCTGCGGCAGATGATCAAGACCTTCGCCGAGGCGCTGATGGCCGCGGAGGCCGACGCGTTGTGCGGCGCGGGCTACAACCAGCGCTCCGAGGAGCGGGTGAACCACCGCAACGGCTACCGCGATCGCCGGTGGGACACCCGCGCCGGCAGCATCGAGGTGGCCATCCCCAAACTCCGGCAGGGGTCGTACTTCCCCGACTGGCTGCTGGAGCGCAGGCGGCGTGCGGAGGCGGCGCTGGTCAGCGTGGTCGCCACGTCGTATCTGCTGGGAGTGTCGACCCGGCGGGTGGAGAAGCTGGTGGCCGCGCTGGGCATCACGGGGCTGTCGAAGTCGCAGGTCTCGGCGATGGCCGCCGACCTCGACGCCCAGGTGGAGGCCTTCCGCACCCGGCCGCTGGACAACGGCCCCTACACCTTCGTCGCCGCCGACGCCTTGACGATGAAGGTCCGCGAGAGCGGCCGCGTGGTCAAGGTCGCCGCGCTGGTGGCGACCGGGGTCAACGCCGAGGGCTACCGCGAGATCCTGGGTCTGCGGCTGAACACCAGCGAGGACGGGGCGGGCTGGCTGGCGTTCTTCCGCGACCTGGCCGCCCGCGGCCTGTCCGGGGTCCGGCTGGTCACCTCCGACGCCCACCCCGGCCTGGTGGCCGCCGTGGGCGCCACCGTGACCGGCTCGTCGTGGCAGCGGTGCCGCACCCACTTCGCGGCGAACCTGATGGCGGTATGCCCCAAGGCGGCGTGGCCCGGCGTCAAAGCGCTGCTGCACTCGGTCTACGACCAGCCCGACGCCGCCGCGGTGCACTCCCAGTTCGACCGCGTGGTCGCCCAGCTGGCCGACCAGCTGCCCGCCGTGGCCGACTACCTCGACGAGGCCCGCGCCGACATCCTCGCCTTCACGGCCTTCCCCAAAGCCGTGTGGCGCCAGATCTGGTCCAACAACCCCAACGAACGGCTCAACCGCGAGATCAGGCGCCGCACCGACGTCGTCGGCATCTTCCCCAACCGGGAATCAGCCGTACGCCTCATCGGCGCCGTCCTCGCCGAACAGCACGACGAATGGGCCGAGATGCGCCGCTACATCGGCCTGGAGGTCCTCGCCAAATCCCGCATGTCCATCGTCACCGACACCAGCCACGACACACCCGACAAGGAGGCCCCAACACCCGCGCTCAGCGCCTAACATCCAACCCACCGAGGGTCACGAACACGGCGCTCGTACACCACCTCTGAGGACTTGACCTGCTCGGGTCCGCAGTCGAATGGGTCGAGGACATACCTGGGGCCACCTCTCCATGTGGAGTCGTCTCAACATAGCGGCTAGGGTGCGCGCGTGGCTGATGCCACGGCAGGCTTATGTCGTCTCTCCTCCCGAAGGGTCCCTCATGTGCACGAACTTCAAATACCCGACTGCCAAGGACGGGACGACATGCGTGGGGCGGACCATGGAGTTCCCCAACGAGATCCCGTGGCAGATCGGAGTCGCCGCCAGTGACATGAAGGGTCAGTGCACCCTCGTCCCGAACGGCAAGACCTGGCAGGCGAAGTACGGTGTTGTCGGCATGTCAGCGTTCAACAACCCGCAGTGGTACGCCGATGGCGTGAACACCGCGGGGCTGTCCGCACACATCCTCTACATGCCTGACCACGCGACGTACTACGACCCGAAGGGGGACGGCACCGACATCGGGATCCTCGACCTCATCGCCTTCACTCTCGGAACGTGCGCATCGGTGGAGGAGGCCAAGGCCGCCGTCATGACGGTGAACGTGGTCAACGTCAATCCCAAGGAGATCCCGATCCCCCTGCCGACCCACCTGATCCTCCACGACAAGGACTCGTGTGCCGTGCTGGAGTTCCACCCGGAGGGCCCGAAGGTGTCGGACAACCCCGTGCAGGTGGCCACGAACTCCCCTTACTTGGAGTGGCACCTCACGAACATCTGCAACTACCTCAGTTTCAGTCCGGAGAACCCCGCGCCCATCACCATCGGGGGCACGAAGTTCGCGGCCTTCGCGCAGGGCCAGGGTTTCCGTGGGCTCCCCGGCGACAGCACGTCCCCGTCCCGCTTCATCAGGGTTCTGACCGACGTCAGGTTCGCGCCGCAGCCGGCTGCTCAGAAGGACGCGGAACTGCAGACGATCCGTGTGCTGCACGGCTACGACATCTCGACAGGCACCATCGAGGAGGCGTCACCCACCGGGAGCGGGGACATCCCGGAACTGACGATGTGGTCCACCGTCTCCAACCTCACCGGCGGTCGCTACATGTACAACACCTATGCCGATCCGCAGTGGTATGCGATCGACCTCGGGACCACCGACTTCACGAACTCCCGCTCAGTCGCCTTCGCAGGCTCGGGCGGTCCGATGCCCCTCACCGTCTGACGCCGCACCGACGCGCCGACCGATTCGATCAGGAGTCGCCCATGGCCACCACGATCCTCAAAGCCGACAGCATCATCACGATGGATGAGTCGAACCCGCGGGCCGAGGCCATTGCCTTCGACGACTCGTCCGGAAAGATCCTTGCGGTCGGTAGCGTCGCCGACTGTCAGGCCGCGGCACCGGGGACCGAGGTGACCGACCTGGGGTCCACCGTGCTCATGCCCGGTTTCATCGAGGCGCACAGCCACCCCATGCTCGGCGGCATGATCACTCAGAAGCCGTGCCACTGGATCGCCCCCTATATGGGGTATCCGCACTTCAGCGATGTCGAGGCGCTGTGGACCAAGGTCAACGCCGCACTGCCGCCCGATCAGCCCGTCGTCTTCCAGGGTCTCGACCGCCTGCTCCAGCAGGCGGAGATGCCCACCAACACCGACCTCGACAAATTCTTCCCCACCCGGCGGGCGGTCGTGCTCGACAACTCCGGGCATGTCGCCTATTTCAACTCGGCTGTCATCGCGTTCAACAAGTGGGCCGACGGCAAACCGCCGGCCAACCCGCCCGGCGCGCACTTCGGTCGCAATCCCGACGGTACCTCGAACGGTATCGCTTACGAGACAGCTGCCCAGCTCGAGGCCGTGCTACCCACGGTCAGAGACGCCGTTCCGCATCCCTTGGAGTCCGCTGCGCAGTGGTTGCAGTACATGGCGGGTTTCGGCATCACAGCGACGTCGGAGATGACGTACTCGACGAACATGCTCAAGGGGTACGAGGCGCTCACCACCCGCCCGGACTCTCCGGTGCGCATATCGCTGTACCACATGGCGATCGACCCCGACGCCGGCGTGAAGGTGGACTCGCCCGATCCTGCGATGCTGCGCAAGCAGGGTGTGAAACTGTGGGCCGACGGTTCCCCGTGGGTGGGATCGATCGCGTCGTCGTTCGCCTATCTCGACACCCCCGCAGTCCAGAAGGCGCAGATCCCGCTCGGGCCGGGTGGGGACAAGATGATGAATTACACGCGCGTCGAACTGGATGCCCTCCTGGCGAAGTATGCGCCGCAGGGCTGGCAGATGTCGTTCCACGTCAACGGTGACGTCGGTCTCGACATCGTGCTCGACGCCTACGAGGAGGCTCTCGTCAACAACAACCTCATGGGAACCGACCATCGGTGGCGCGTCGAGCACTGCGGTGGCTGTCGGGGTGACCAGTTCCAGCGGGCCGTTGACATGGGCGTGACGATCTCGTTGGGGCCGTTCCAGTACATCTACTGGGGTGACCTCCTGGACGGCACGATGTTCCCCCCCGAACTGGGTTCGCAATGGATGCGATGGGGGGATGCGGTACGTACCGGTGCGCACCTGTCGTTCCACAATGACGGCCCGGTGAGTCCTCCCATCCCGCTGCTGAACATCCAGACGGCCATCACCCGCACCACGGACACCGGCCAGGTGCACGGTGCCAATCAGATCATCAGCATCGACGAGGCCCTGAAGGCCGAGACGGTGGGTGCGGCCTACATGCTGCACCGCGAGGACGAGATCGGGTCGCTCGCTCCGGGGATGTACGCCGACCTCGTCGAACTGTCCATGGACCCCTACCTGGCCGAGCCGACGAAACTGGCCACGCAGGTCAAGGTCCAGGGGACGTGGTCGTCGGGCCGCAAGATCGATCTGGATTCCTACATGGCGCAGATCAAAGAGATCGAGGCCGCCAACACGCATCCGGTCGATCACGGCACCGTCATGGGATCGCACAAGTGCTGACGTCGGTTGCCGTGTGAGCGACGCGGTGGCCATCCGAGGGGGCAAAGCCCGGGTCAGGAATTCTGATGGCTGAGGTCTCCGGCGGAACTGCTGTCCACGGGATTCCCCGCCTCGCGGCCGGACTGTGCCGCATTCTTCATGACGGTCGCGCCTGAGACCATCGCCCGCCGCCACGGTACGACGCCGTCGATCTCGATCTCGAGACTGAAACTGAGGAACGTCCGGATCAGCACGATCAGGGCCAAGGTGATCACGTTGTCCAGCGTCGGTTCCACTGCCACCGTTCGGATGAGGTCCCCGGCGACCAGGATCTCCAGGCCGAGCAGGATCGCACCCCCGAAGGACTGCCGCATCGTTCGGTAGGCGACAGCCCCTTTGCGGCTGCGGCGATAGGCGGCGGCGGACAGGGCGGCCGACCAGAGCAGTCCCAGCAGGATCACGCCGGCAGCGATGACCTCGAAGATCTGAGCGACGAGCAGCATCGCCTCGGTGTAAGTACCCGCCTCGACCTGCGACATCGTCCAAGTATGACGGGCTCGTCATCGAGCGGCCGACGAATCGGTGCGAGTGCCCAGAGCCTCACCGGAGAGTCCTGGCCGGCGCCCAATCTCACCCGGCGACCGACCCCACTACAGATTTCTCTGGACCCGGTGTTTATATAGGACGGCGTCCGGTTATATACCTCCTGTCGGGCACAAGCCCACTGGCAACAGCACTTGCGAGTACAAGGAGACAGCACCATGAAGAAGGTCATCAACATCGTTGCGGCGGCGGGCATCGCCGCTGCCGGAATCGTCGGCGTCGGCGGAACCGCGTTGGCCGCCACGGACCACACCTCGGCCACGACGGCCGACCAGCAGGTCGGAGTCGTCCAGGGGCGGGTAGCGCTCACGGTCCACAACGACACCAACCAAACCATTCACGTGCAGATGAACGGAAAGTCCATCAGCGGCAATGTGGAGAAGGACCTGGCTCCGGGCGAGAGCCTGCGGGCGGCCGGCCACACGCTCGCATCGAGCAAGGACATTGACGGTGTCATCACCTACAGCAACGGCGACCGGGTGCCCTTCTGGGGCTACAACCCCGACATCGGCTGGCCCAGCGTCGGCTTCGGTGACGGCTCCAACTGGAAGCGGTTCAGTGTCGGAGAGACCCAGCAGTTCTCCGAAGGCGGTCACAACTTCTCCGTGCACCGCAACGGGGACCTGGACATCGGTGGAGGTAAGGACTTCCAGATCTCGGTGAGGTGACGCAGTTGACGACAGGGTGCCGGAACCTTCCGGCACCCTGTCGTCGTTTCCGTGATCTCGGCGGCGGGCACCGTCAGTGCACATAACAAACGTTATGCACAACTGACAAGGAGAACGACATGAACACCACGACCGCGACCTACCGCCGACCGGGCAGGATTGCAGCCCTGTCACTGGCCGCCGTTGTCGGACTGGGTCTCGTTGCCCCGACGGTCGCCACCGCGGCTCCCGCGCCGGTGGCCACGGTGGTCGCCCCGAAGCCCCGCCCGGCGGCAGAGCAGCAGAACGCCAGCACCCGGGTCAAGGAGATCGTGCAGGCCACCGACAACCACGACGGGGTCAAGGGCTGGGTGTACAACAAGACCTCACGCTCCCTCACGGTCCACATCTCCTCCGAGTACGTCACCGACTCGGAGACCTTCGAACTCCAGCCCGGTGAGGACTTCACCTACGCCTGCGGAGAATCCCTCGATCTGCAGTTCCAGCAGTTCGGTGGCGGCAATGCCTGTGTGACCGCCGAGGACCCCTCGGTCGGGACGTTCAAGGTGTGGGACTGGCCCAATCTGAAGTACCGCACCATGTCGGAGAACTCGTTCTTCGAGTACGACGACACGAGCGGTCTCAGTCATGTGGAGCTCAAGCGGAAGCCGGACGGAAACCGGGGCATCCAGGGGGAGAACAGCAAGTACACGACCGACTGGGCCAACATGGACGTCGTGGTCACCGACGCCAAGTGACGCAAGACGCCCGTCGCCGTCCACATCGTGGTGCGGGTGGAGAGACTTGAACTCTCACGTCCGAGGACACAGGAACCTAAATCCTGCGCGTCTGCCAGTTCCGCCACACCCGCCCGTCGTCATTGTGCCAGTGGCGACCGGAGCCGTGGGAAGCGACTGAACCAACAGTCGCTTCCCACCGAAGCGGTCGCATGCGACTGTTTCGGCAACCATGGGGTTGGGGCTCAGACGTCGAAGGGGAGGGCTCACACGTTGAGGTCGCGGCGCAACTTGGCGACGTGGCCCTTGGCCCGCACGTTGTAGAGCGCCTCCTGGATCTTGCCCTTGGGGTCGATGACGAACGTCGAGCGGATCACCCCGGTGACAGTCTTTCCGTACATCTTCTTCTCGCCGAAGGCGCCGTACTTGGTGAGCACCTTCTTGTCCGGGTCGGACACGAGCGTGAAGTTGAGACCGTCCTTCTCCCGGAACTTCGCGAGTTTCTCGGGGGAGTCGGGCGAGATGCCGATGACCTCGATACCGGCCGCCTGGAGAGCGCTCAGCGAGTCTCGGAAGTCGCACGCCTGGGTCGTGCAGCCGGGGGTCATGGCGGCCGGATAGGCGTACAGCACCACGGTCTTGCCGGCGAAGTCCGACAACTTCACCTTCCCGCCCTTGTCGTCGGTCAGGGTGAATGCCGGTGCCTTGTCGCCCGGCGCGAGTCGATCGGTCATGGGTCCTCCATCGGTCCGCAGCAGAGCGTATTCGTCCACGGTGTGAACCGCAGTACGGTGGTACCGTCCTTCTTGTTGCGAAGACTTTGCAACAAGAAGGACGGCGGTTCGCCGTGGTCGCTCGCACAGGAGGCCCATGCACATCCCCGACGGCTTCATCGACGCCCCGGTGTCGCTCGCGGCCGCCGCCGTCGCCGTGGGTGGCGTCGCGGTCTGCCTGCGGGGCGCGCGACGCACCCTGGATGAGCGGACGGCCCCCCTCGCCGGGCTCGTCGCGGTGTTCGTCTTCGCTGCACAGATGATCAACTTCCCGGTCGGTGCCGGCACGTCGGGGCACCTCATCGGTGCGGCCCTGGCGGTGATCCTCGTGGGCCCGTATGCGGGGATCCTGGCGGTCAGCGTCGTGCTCGCCGTCCAGGCGCTGTTGTTCGCGGACGGAGGCCTTCTTGCGCTGGGATTGAATGTGGTCAACCTGGCCCTCATCGCCGGAGGGGTCGGGTGGTTGGTCTTCCGCGGCTGGACGAGGTTCGTCGGTTCCGGCCGCGGGTCCGCTCTGGCCGCCGCGTGGTCAGCTGGGTTCCTGTCGGTGCTGGGTGCGGTCGGTGGATTCCTGGTCGAGTTCGCTCTCGGTGGTGTGGCGCCTGTGTCTTTGTCGGCCGTCATCGCCGCCATGTTCTCGGTGCATGTTGTCATCGGTGCCATCGAGGGGGTCATCACCGCCTTGATCGTGGGTGCGGTCATGAGTACGCGGCCCGACCTCGTCGCAGGGCTGCGGGCGCCGCGGCGCGCGGCGCACCCGCAACGGGCCGCCGCGTGAAAGCGGGGACCTCACGGGCCGTCGCCCTGGTACTCATCGTCGGGATGCTGGCGTCGGTGGTCCTCGCGGGATTCGTCTCGTTCTACGCCAGCACCGATCCCGACGGGCTGGAGTCCGTCGCGCAGTCCCAGGGGTTCGGCGAGACGGCCCAGGATTCCGCGGCATCCGACTCCGCGTTGGCCGACTACGGCGTCGAGGGGGTCTCCGACGAGAGGCTGTCGCTCGGTCTGGCGGGGGTCGTGGGTGTCGGCGTGACTGCGCTCGTGGGCTTCGGTCTCTTCCTCCTCCTCACCGCGGGTCGAGCCTCGACCCCACCCACGCCACGGACAGAACCGACCGAGCCGACCGATCCCTCCCGTCCGGGGGATCCCTCGTCCCATGGGTGACCGTCCCGGTGGGCACGTCCCCGGAGAGTTCCTCCACTTACCGGGGCACTCCCCGGTCCATCGGTTGCCGGCCCACGTGAAGATCGTGGCCGCCTTCCTCACGATCGTCGTGATCGTCCTCACCCCACCGACGCCGGCCTGGGTCTTCATGGCCTACACGGTCGTGGTGGTCGGGGTCGTGGCCCTGTCGGGGATCGGACCCGCAACGGTGCTCCGTCGCATGCGCGTCGAGATCCCTTTCGTGGCTTTCGCCGTTCTTCTACCGTTCGTGGGGCAAGGGCAGCGGATACCGATCGGACCCCTCGAACTGTCCGAGCCGGGGTTGCTCGCCGCGTGGAACATCCTGGCGAAGGCCACGCTGACGCTGCTGGTCTCGGTGACGTTGGCGAGCACCACGTCGGCCACCGACCTTGTGGCGGGACTGCAACGGCTGCGCGTGCCCGACCTTCTCGTGCAGATCGTCTCGGCGATGGTGCGCTACGTCCACGTCGTGTCCCAGGAGTGGTCCAGGATGAGCCGTGCCCGCGCTGCGCGCGGCTTCACCGCCCGCGGACCGCGATCGTGGTGGGTGTTGGGCCAGAGCGTCGGAACGTTGTTCATCCGCTCCTACGAACGTGGGGAACGCGTGCACCTGGCCATGGTCAGCCGGGGATACAGCGGCCGACTGCCTGTGCTGACGACCACTACCGCCGGACCGGCGGAGTGGGCGCGTGCCTTGACTGTGCCCGTCGTCATCGGCGTCATCTCGCTCATCCCCCTCATCGCCGCGGCAGGGACCTTCGCGGGGGGTGCGTCATGACGGCGGTCGAGGTGAGCGGGCTCGGCTACACCTATCCCGACGGCACGGTGGCGCTCCAGGGCGTCGATCTGACCGTGGCCCACGGCGAGCGGGTGGCGGTCCTGGGCCCGAACGGCGCCGGCAAGACGACGCTCATGCTGCACCTCAATGGTCTCATCCAGGCTCAAGTCGGACGGGTGGCGATCGAAGGGACCGAGGTCGACGACCAGTCGGTGCGTGCGATCCGCCACCGCGTCGGACTCGTCTTCCAGGACCCCGACGATCAACTGTTCATGCCGAGCGTGCGCGACGACGTCGCGTTCGGCCCCGCGAACGCCGGGCTGTCCCCGGACGAGGTGGCCCGGCGGGTCGAGGGGGCGCTGGGCCTCGTCGGCATGGCCGACGTCGCCGACCGGCCGCCCCACCACCTGTCGCTGGGGCAACGCCGCCGGGTGGCCATCGCCACCGTCCTGGCGATGGATCCGGCGGTCCTCGTGCTCGACGAGCCGTCATCCAATCTCGACCCGGCAGCGCGGCGAGAGGTCGCTGACACACTGCTCGGCCTGAACCGCACGACCGTCATGGTCACCCACGACCTGCCCTACGCCCTCCAGTTGTGCCCCCGCAGCGTCATCCTCTCTGCCGGCAGGATCGTCGCCGACGGGCCGACGGCGGACATCCTCGTCGATTCCGACCTGCTCGCCCAGCACCGGCTGGAGCTTCCCCACGGATTCGATCCGGCGTCCGTCAGTGGACGCTGATCGGTGCTGAGCCCGGGAGGCGCCGGCCCACGTCGCCCATCGACGGCCGCGGCTGACGCCCTCGGCCATCCCCGCTCATGTCGTCGACGGGCCTGCTGCGCCTGGTGGGGACCGACCGCGTAGGCTGCGGATGGCAGTTTTCCCGCTAGGACACCGGAGGCAGTGAGTGGCCGAGACCCCAGCCAGCAAGAAGCGCTCGCCGGAGGAGATCCAGGCCGAGATCGAGGAGACCAGACAGCGTCTGGCGGAGAACCTCGATCAGCTCAAGGCCGAGACCACCCCGCAGGCCCTCCTCGACCGCGCGAAGACCGCTGTCACGGGAGTCTTCGTGGACAACTCCACCGGGGAACTGCGCAAGGAGCGGATCGCTGCCGTGGTCGGCGGGGTCGTGGCAATCATCGTGGTGCGCAAGGGGCTCAAGGCCCGCGCCCACCGGCGGGAACTCGAGCGGCTCAAGGAGGTCGTCTGGGTGCCCGTGCCGCGGTCGAGTGTCAACCCGGCGTACGCCGCGATGTCGCGGACCGCGGCCGAACTGGCCCCCGCGCAGCCGCTGGCGATCACCGCGTCGTGACGGCGGACCCCGCCCGGACCATGACCGACACACACATCCCGATCAAGCTGCTGCATGACCGGGTGCTGGTGCGTGGCGAGGGGCCGGACGGCGAGCGGACCTCCTCGGGCGGCATCCTGATCCCCGCCACGGCGCAGGTGGGCAAGCGCCTCGCGTGGGCGCTCGTGGTCGCGATCGGACCCAACGTCCGAACCGTCGCCGATGGTGACCGTGTCCTGTTCGAACCCGAGGATCGGGCCAACGTCGAACTGCAGGGTGTCGAGTACGTGCTGCTCCGTGAGCGCGATGTCCATGCTGTGGCCGGTGACCGCCACTCCGATGCCGGAACGGGGCTCTACCTGTGAGTCCCGGTGGGCGCCTGCTGTGGCGCCCTCACGACGGGGACACCGCCATGGGAAGTCTCGTGGCCGAGGTGGGTGTCCCCGATTCCCGCGCGCTGCACGACTGGTCGGTGCACCACCCCGCCGAGTTCTGGGATCTGGTGTGGCGGCGCTGCGGCGTCGTGGGAGAGCGGGGTGACGGCCCAGCCGTGGATCCGGGGGAGGGGATCCGTGACGACCGCTTCTTCCC
>CAIWTL010000531.1 GCA_903915555.1 uncultured Micrococcales bacterium
CGCTCGACCGTCACCGACCTGGACCACATCGTGGCCTTCCCCCGCGGCCAGACCACCCCGGACAACCTCCAACCACTATGCCGACGCCACCACAGACTGAAAACCCACACCAGATGGCGAGTCACCCACGACACCGACACCGGCGACGGCGACTCCACGACCTGGACCAGTCCCGCCGGCATCACCCACACCGATGACTCTGACCATCCCTGAGGGGGACCGACGGGTCGACCGCGGTGGACAGCAGGTCAGCTCTGTATGACATCGGGCGCTGGCCGTCCCCCCAATGGCTCAGTCTGTGGCCCTCAATACCGGGTTTGACTACTCCGATGTGCCACCAGGGTCGGATGTGTCCCCGGTGATCGAGGAGTTCGTCATGCAGCTGTCCAGCAGATCTATGGTCCCCGCTGTCGTGGGGGCGGTGGCCGTGGCGGGGCTGACGGTGATGGGTGCGAGCCCCGCCCAGGCTCATGGCAGTTCCCAGAACCCTCCCTCGCGCATCTACACCTGCAATTTCCTGCATCCGGACGACCCGCTGTGCGCCAAGGCGTGGCAGGCGAATCCCCAGGCCCTCTACGACTGGATGGAGGTCAACATCGGCAACGCCGACGGGCGACACCGGGAACTGATCCCCGACGGGAAGCTGTGCAGCGCGGGTCGTGACAAGTACGCGGCGTTCGACACCCCCAGCGCCCAGTGGCGCGCGACCCGGCTCACTCCGGACCCGGACGGCAAGTACACGTTCACGTGGGAGTCGTCGGCGCCGCACGCGACGAAGTACTACCGCGTCTATCTGACCAAGCCCGGCTTCGATGTGACGAAGCCGCTGAAGTGGGACGACCTCGAACTGGTGCACGACACCGGACCCGGTCCAGCGGAACGCCAGACCACGATCCGCACGGCGCTTCCGGCGCGTTCCGGACATCACATGCTGTACACGATCTGGCAGCGCAGCGACTCGCCCGAGGCGTTCTACTCGTGCGCTGATGTCCGTCTCGACGGTTCGTCTCCCACCGCGTCACCGAGCCCCTCGCCGACACCGACCGGAAGCCCGGCCCCGACGACGACACCGACGTCTCCCAGCTCCCCCACCCCCACAGCGTCACCGACCCCGCCCGCCGACGGTGTGTCCGTGAAGTACACCGTCACGAGCGACTGGGGATCCGGATACTGCCTCGATGCCCAAGTGACCACGTCATCGACCAGTCCGGTCACGTGGTCAGCGCCCTTCGACAAGCCGGGGGCCATCACCTCCGTCTGGAATGCGCGAATCAGCGGTTCGGGTGACTCCCGGACCGTGGCCGGTGAGTTCTGGAACCCCACGGTGTCCGCATCGGCGCCGACCTCGTTCGGGTTGTGTGCCAATCGGACCGTGGCGCCGTCGGTCAGCCCCACCCCGACCCCGACGACTGCGTCGCCGACCCCTACCCCGACCAGTGCGTCGCCGACTCCGGCACCGACAAGCGCGTCGGCCACCCCGTCCCCGTCGCCCACCGCGGGCAGCCCCAGTCCCACGAGCGCCAGTCCGACGCCCACGGCCCCGCCGGCCGGCGCCGTGACAGCAGCCACCACCATCACGTCGAACTGGGGCAGCGGGTATTGCGCTGACGTGCGCGTCAGTACCACGTCGCCAACCTCGGTGGTCTGGTCCGTTCCCTTCTCGCCGTCCGGCTCGGTCCAGAGCATCTGGAGCGCCAAGGTCGCGGCAGGCAAGGCCTCCGGGGAGAGTTGGAACGCGACCGTCAAGTCCGGGTCGCCCGCGACCTTCGGGTTCTGCGCCAGTGGCAGTCCCGCGGCGGTGACCCCGACGCCGACGCCGACGCCGACGGTCGCGTCACCGACGGCCACC
>CAIWTL010000532.1 GCA_903915555.1 uncultured Micrococcales bacterium
CGACCTCTTGAGGTCGTTGATCAAATCCAGGGACGATCGGATCAGCGAACGCGAAAAAACCGCTTCGGCCCGCATTATCAAGCACCACCGACAAAGCAACCATGATGTACGGGGGTCTGGAACCTGGGTCCCGTCCCGCTGCGTGCCTACGCGCTGCTCATCATCGTCGGCATCGTCGTCGCGATCTGGGTCGGAAACCGACGGTGGGTCGCCCGCGGCGGCCGCCCGGGGGTCGTGGCCGACGTCGCGCTGTGGGCGGTGCCGTTCGGCATCGTCGGAGGGCGCCTGTACCACGTACTGACCGACAACCAGCTGTATTTCGGGCCCGGGGGGACCGGCTGGGCGGGCGCCGTCCAGATCTGGCAGGGCGGCCTGGGCATCTGGGGGGCCGTGCTCGGTGGCGCGCTGGGAGCCTGGATCGGCTGTCGGCGCCGGGGCATCCCGCTGCCGCCGTTCGGGGACGCGATCGCTCCCGGTATCGTGCTGGCGCAGGCGATCGGTCGGTTCGGCAACTGGTTCAACCAGGAGTTGTTCGGGGCGCCGACGGACCTGCCGTGGGGGTTGCAGATCGACCCCGTGCACCGACCTGCGGGGTACGAGGCCTTCGAGACGTTCCATCCCACGTTCCTGTACGAGGCGCTGTGGAACCTGGGGGTCTTCTTCGTGCTGATCTGGGCCGACCGCCGCTTCCGCATGGGGCATGGGCGCGTCTTCGCGCTCTACGTTGCCCTGTACTGCGCCGGCCGGGTGTGGATCGAGGCGCTCCGGATCGACCCCGCCAACACCGTCCTCGGGCTGCGGCTCAACGTCTGGACCGCGGTCCTGGTCGGGCTCGGCGCCGTGGTGTACATCGCCGTGAGTGCACGGTTGCGTCCGGGAAGAGAGACCCCGGAGGAACTGCAGGGCCATGCCCCCGGGTCCGATCCCGACGACGCCGGTGACGGGCAGGGCGCGATCTCCGTCCCCGCCGCGGAATCGCGAGACGAGCGGCCCGCGGGGTCCCCGCCCGGCGAGGGCGGATCCGACCGGAGTTGACGCGTCGCGCCGACGGCGGTCTACTATGCAACAGGCCGCTCCGGCGGCTGCCGCGGGCCAACGTCGTCCCGCGGGCCTGACTCCGGTGTCCGCCAGGACCCCGGCCACGCCCCCGACGACGGAGATCCTCATGGTCCACGCCGCCTACCCTCCCGCGCAGGGTCTCTACGATCCCCGTTTCGAGCGCGACGCCTGTGGTGTCGCCTTCGTCGCCACGCTCACGGGCGTCCCCTCCCACACGATCGTCAGCCAGGCACTGACAGCGCTGGAGAACCTCGAGCACCGCGGCGCGTCGGGCGCCGAGCCGGACTCCGGGGACGGCGCCGGCATCCTCACCCAGATCCCCGACGCCTTCTTCCGGGACGTCGTCGACTTCCCCCTGCCGCCGCTCGGTGACTATGCCGCCGGAACGGCGTTCCTGCCGCAGGACGAAGAGGCCGCCGCGGAGACGATGGCCACCATCGAGCAGATCGCCGTCGACGAGGGGCTCACCGTTCTCGGCTGGCGCGATCTGCCGACCGACCCGGCCACGGTCGGGAGCACCGCCCGCGGCGTCATGCCTCGCTTCCGGCAGTTGTTCGTGAGTGCCCGCAACCGCAGCGGTCTGGAACTCGACAGACTGGTGTTCTGTCTGCGGCGCCGCGCGGAACGCGAGGCCGACGTCTACTTCCCGTCCCTGTCGTGCCGCACCATCACCTACAAGGGCATGCTGACGACGGCCCAGTTGGGGCGCTTCTACCCCGACCTCACCGACGAGCGGTTCGCGTCGGCCATCGGACTGGTGCACTCGCGGTTCTCGACCAACACGTTCCCCTCGTGGCCGCTGGCCCATCCCTACCGACTCATCGCCCACAACGGCGAGATCAACACGGTCATGGGCAACCGCAACTGGATGCGGGCCCGTGAGGCGATGCTCACGTCCGATCTGATCCCCGGTGACATGACCCGGCTCTACCCCATCTGCACGCCGGGGGCCAGCGACTCCGCCTCCTTCGACGAGGTGCTCGAGTTGCTCCACCTCGGTGGGCGGTCCCTGCCCCACGCCGTGCTCATGATGATCCCGGAGGCGTGGGAGAACCACGCGGACATGGATCCTGCGCGCCGCGCCTTCTACGAGTACCACTCGTCGCTCATCGAGCCCTGGGACGGTCCTGCCAACGTCTCGTTCACCGATGGCACCGTCATCGGGGCGGTCCTCGACCGCAACGGGCTGCGTCCGGGACGTTTCTGGGTCACCGACGACGGGCTCGTCGTCCTCGCCTCCGAGGCCGGGGTCCTCGAACTCGACCCGGCGACCGTCGTCCGCAAGGGGCGCCTGCAGCCGGGACGCATGTTCCTCGTGGACACCGCCGAGGGTCGGATCAAGGAGGACGACGAGATCAAGTCGGAGTTGGCTGCCGAGCACCCGTACGACGAGTGGCTGCGCAACGGCATCATCCATCTGGACGATCTCCCCGACCGCGAGCACGTCGTCTACACCCGGGAGTCCATCCTGCGGCGCCAGCAGACCTTCGGCTATACCGAGGAGGAGGTCCGCATCCTCCTCTCGCCGATGGCCCGCACGGGCGCCGAGCCCATCGGCTCGATGGGCACCGACACTCCCATCGCCGTCCTGAGCGACCGTTCCCGCCTGCTGTTCGACTACTTCACACAGCTCTTCGCGCAGGTCACGAATCCGCCCCTCGACGCGATCCGCGAGGAGATCGTCACATCGCTCGGCACGACGATCGGCCCGGAGGGCAGCCTCCTCGAGGCGGACGCCGCGAGCTGCCGACAGGTGCGGCTGCCGTTCCCCGTCATCACCAACGACGATCTGGCCAAGATCGCCAACATCAATGCCGACGGCGACCGCCCCGGCCTCGCCGCGGCACGCCTCTCCGGGCTGTACCGCGTCGACGGTGGGGGAGAGGCCCTGCGCCGCCGTATCGACGAGATCTGCAACGAGGTCGACGCCGTCATCCGGCAGGGCAAGCGATTCATCATCCTGTCGGACCGCGACTCCGACGCGGACCTCGCCCCCATCCCGTCGCTGCTGCTGACCGCGGCGGTCCACCATCACCTCGTCCGTGAGAAGACGCGCACCATGGTCGGCATCATCGTCGAGGCCGGTGACGTCCGGGAGGTCCATCACGTCGCACTGCTGATCGGTTACGGGGCGGCCGCGGTCAACCCGTACCTCGCGATGGAGACGGCCGAGGGGCTCGCCCGCCGCGGCATGCTCGACGACCTCACCCCCGAGGCCGCAGTGCGCAACCTCGTCAAGGCGCTCGGCAAGGGCGTTCTCAAGGTGATGTCCAAGATGGGTGTCTCGACGGTGTCCTCCTACTGCGGGGCCCAGATCTTCGAAGCCATCGGTCTGTCGCAGGAACTCGTCGACCGCTACTTCACGGGAACCACGTCGAAGCTCGGGGGAGTCGGACTCGACGTGGTGGCCGATGAGGTGGCGATGCGGCACCGGGTGGCCTACCCGCCCAGCGGGATCTCACCGGCCCACCGCCGACTGGCGGTCGGCGGCGAGTACCAGTGGCGCCGTGAGGGTGAACCCCACCTCTTCGACCCCGAGACGGTGTTCCGGCTCCAGCACTCGACCCGTGACAAGAATGCGGAGATCTTCCGGGAGTACACCGACCGCGTCGACGACCAGTCACGGCGGCTGATGACACTGCGTGGCCTGTTCTCGTTGCGCGAAGGGGTGCGGCCCCCGGTCCCCATCGAGGAGGTCGAGCCGGCGTCCGAGATCGTCAAGCGCTTCTCGACGGGGGCGATGTCCTACGGCTCCATCTCGGCCGAGGCCCACGAGACCCTGGCCATCGCGATGAACCGATTGGGCGCGAAGTCCAACACCGGCGAGGGGGGCGAGGATCCCGAGCGGTTCCTGGTCCTCTCCGACGGCGACTCGAAGCGCAGTGCCATCAAGCAGGTCGCTTCCGGGCGGTTCGGTGTGACCAGCGAATACCTGGTCAACGCCGATGACATCCAGATCAAGATGGCGCAGGGCGCCAAACCGGGCGAGGGCGGTCAGCTGCCGGGTCACAAGGTGTACCCCTGGGTCGCCAAGACGCGTCACTCGACGCCGGGTGTGGGTCTGATCTCCCCGCCGCCGCATCACGACATCTACTCGATCGAGGATCTGGCACAGCTGATCCACGACCTCAAGAACGCCAACAACCGGGCGCGCATCCACGTGAAGCTCGTGTCGGAGGTCGGGGTGGGCACCGTCGCGGCCGGGGTCAGCAAGGCCCACGCCGACGTCATCCTCATCTCCGGCCACGACGGCGGCACCGGAGCGTCCCCGCTCACCTCGCTCAAGCACGCGGGCGGCCCCTGGGAACTGGGCCTGGCCGAGACACAGCAGACGCTGCTGCTCAACCGGCTGCGCGACCGCGTGGTCGTGCAGACGGACGGCCAGTTGAAGACCGGCCGCGACGTCGTGATCGCCGCGCTGCTCGGTGCCGAGGAGTTCGGATTCTCGTCGGCGCCGCTGGTGGTCATGGGCTGCATCATGATGCGGGTGTGTCATCTGGACACCTGCCCCGTCGGAATCGCGACCCAGAACCCCACGCTGCGGGACCGCTTCACCGGGTCCGCGGACCACGTGGTCAACTTCTTCCTGTTCATCGCCGAGCAGGTCCGGGAGTATCTGGCTCAGTTGGGATTCCGCTCCCTCGAGGAGGCGATCGGACACGCGGATCTCATCGATACGTCCGACGCCGTCGAACACTGGAAGGCCGCAGGTCTCGACCTCAGCCCCATCCTGCACATCCCCGATGTGGATCATCCGCGGCATCGCGTCGTCGCCCAGGACCACGGACTGGACAATGCGCTCGACAACGAGCTGATCGAGATCTGTCGCAACGCCATCGACGCCGGTGAGCCGGTGCGCGCCCAGGTGGCGATCCGCAACGTGAACCGCACCGTGGGCACGATGTTGGGCGCCGAGATCACCCGCGCGAGGGGTGGCTCCGGGCTACCGGACGGGACCGTCGACCTGACCCTGGTGGGTTCGGCGGGGCAGTCCTTCGGCGCCTTCCTCCCGGCAGGGGTGACGCTGCGGCTCGAGGGCGACGGCAACGACTACGTCGGCAAGGGGCTCTCGGGCGGACGCATCGTGGTGCGCCCGGATCGGGCCGCGCCCTTCGCGGCCGAGGAGCACATCATCGCGGGGAACGTGATCGGGTACGGCGCGACGTCGGGTGAGATCTACCTGCGCGGCCGGGTGGGCGAACGGTTCTGCGTGCGCAACTCCGGAGCGACGGCCGTCGTCGAGGGCATCGGCGACCACGGGTGCGAGTACATGACCGGTGGCCGGGTCGTCGTGCTGGGCGAGACGGGACGGAACTTCGCTGCCGGCATGTCGGGTGGCGTGGCCTACCTCCTCGATCCGGACCCCCTGCGGATCAACCAGGAGATGGTGAGACTCGAACCACTCGACGAGGAGGACCGTGAGTTCCTGCTCGACGTGATTCGGCGGCATGGGGAGGAGACCGACTCCGCGATCGCCGCGGCGCTCCTCGCGGACCCCGAGACGAGCCTCGAGAGGTTCGGCAAGGTGATGCCCACGGACTACAAGCGGGTGCTCCAGGCGCGGGCCCTCGCGGAACTCGAGGGTAGGGACCCGATCGCAGCGGTGATGGAGGCGAGCAGCAATGGCTGACCCACGTGGATTCCTCAAGGCCGACCGGGAGCTGCCGCAGCGGCGTCCCGTCGACGTGCGCATCCAGGACTGGCGCGAGGTGTACGAGGAGTTCGAGGACTCCCGCCTGCAGACGCAGGCCGGTCGGTGCATGGACTGCGGGATCCCGTTCTGCCACAACGGGTGTCCGCTGGGGAACCTCATCCCCGAGTGGAACGATCTGGTGTGGCGCGGTGACTGGCGTGCGGCCAGTGAGCGGCTCCACGCCACCAACAACTTCCCGGAGTTCACCGGTCGCCTGTGCCCGGCGCCGTGCGAGACGGCATGCGTCCTGGGCATCAATCAGCCGGCCGTGACCATCAAGCAGGTCGAGGTGTCGATCATCGACAAGGCCTGGGACAGCGGCTGGGTGAAGCCCCAGGTCTCCCCGCGCCAGTCGGGCAAGACGGTCGCGGTGGTCGGCTCCGGTCCCGCGGGGCTCGCTGCGGCGCAGCAGTTGGCACGGGCCGGCCACACCGTGGCGGTGCTCGAGAGGGCCGACCGGGTCGGGGGACTGCTGAGGTACGGGATCCCCGAGTTCAAGATGGAGAAGGTCCACCTGGAGCGCCGGCTGGAGCAGATGGCCGCCGAGGGTGTGCGCTTCCGTCCGAACACCGATGTGGGCCGTGACGTCACCGGCGAAGAGGTGCGCGAGCGCTATGACGCGGTCGTCCTCGCCGTCGGCGCGACGCAATGGCGGGACCTCCCGGTCCCGGGTCGGGAGTTGGCCGGGATCCATCAGGCGATGGAGTTCCTCCCGCTCGCGAACCGGGTCTGTGAGGGCGACACCGAGCAGTCGGAGATCGACGTCGCCGGCAAGCACGTCGTCATCATCGGCGGCGGCGACACCGGCGCCGACTGCCTGGGCACCTCCCATCGTCAGGGGGCGGCGTCGGTGACGCAGTTGGAGATCCTGCCGCATCCTCCGCAGGATCGGCCGGACAGCCAGCCGTGGCCCACCTACCCGATGACCTACCGGGTCTCCAGCGCCCACGAGGAAGGCGGCGAACGCGTCTACGCCGTGAGTACCCAGCAGTTCATCGACGATGGGTCCGGCCGCGTGAAGGAACTGGAACTGGTCGAGGTCGAGATGGTCGACGGCCGGTTCACGCCCGTCGCGGGCTCCGAGCGGCGGATCCCCGCCGACCACGTGTTCCTCGCGATGGGATTCACCGGTGTCGAGCAGGACCCGTGGCTCGAGCAGTTCGGCGTCACCCTCGACGCGCGCGGCAACATCGCGCGCAATGACGACTACTCGACGCAGGCCGAGGGGGTCTTCGTCGCCGGGGACGCGGGACGCGGACAGTCGCTCATCGTGTGGGCCATCGCCGAGGGCCGCGCGGCCGCGGCCTCGGTCGACGCCTACCTGACGGGCGCGGACAGCAACCTGCCGCGACCGATCCCCGCTTCGGCGCGTCCGCTCACCGTCTGACCGCAATACCGTCGCGGAGGCATCGGCGCTGCCATACTGCGCTTGTGCCAGACGCCACCGCGCCCGTGACGCCGTCGCCCCCTGCCGATCCCCCGCCGCCGACCGGGCTGCCGCCCTTCCGGGTCCCCAAGACCCTGCGCGTGACCGCGGGGATCTCCTGGCGCCTGCTCGTCGTCGGACTGGCGATCTTCGTCCTGGTCTGGGCGGTGTTCCAGGTCGCCGCGGTGGCCCTGGCGATCTTCCTCGCGCTGTTCGTCACCGCCCTCGCGGGTCCCATCGCCCGGCTCTTCGGGCGGGTCATGCCGAAGGTCATCGCGGTCATCCTGTCGCTGCTGCTCATCCTGGTCGTGGGCAGCGTCATCATCCTCCTCGTGCTGCGGTCGATCGTCGAGGAGGGGCCGGCGCTCGCCCAGGCGATCACCGACGGGATCCAGGAGGTCGAGAACTGGCTGCAGACCGGCCCGCTCCAGTTGAGTGGTGACCAGTTGAACCAGGTGCAGCAGCAGGCGGAGTCCTGGGCGAAGAGCGCGGGAGCGACCATCGCCGGCGACCTGCTGTCCGACCTCGGTTCCGTCGGAGTCATCATCACCGCAGGCTCAGTCTTCCTGTTCGGTGTCATCTTCTTCATGACCTCCGGACCGTCGATCTGGGGATGGTTCGTCAGTTGGGCCCCCCTCCGGGTCCGGTCGACCTTCGACACCTGCGGCCAGTTGGCGTGGGGGACGCTGGCGGGTTACGGACGGGGCATGATCGTTGTCGCGCTGTGCGACGCATTGCTCGTGTTCATCGGGCTCACCATCCTCCAGGTCCCCCTTGCCCCCGCGCTGGCGGCCGTGGTGTTCCTGGGCGCGTTCATCCCGGTCATCGGTGCCCCGATCGCCACGTTCCTCGCCGCGCTCGTGGCGCTGGCGACGAAGGGGCCCGTCACCGCCGCACTCGTGGTCGTCCTGACGATCATCGTGGGGTCCTTCGACGGCGACGTGATGCAGCCGCTCGTCATGGGCAAGACCGAGTCGCTGCATCCCCTGGCCATCGTCACCATCATCGCCACGGGCGCCCTCACCTTCGGTGTGATCGGCGCCCTCGTCGCGATCCCCATCGCCTCCTCCATCTACGCGATCCTCAAGTACCTCACCGGACGGGATCCCGACCGCCCCTATCCACCGCCCGATCCATCTCCCGGGAACGCGACCGCCGCACCCGCGTAAGGGACTCCACCCGTCGACGGGGAAGCGCTTATGCTGAAGGTCCACCGGGGATGCCCCGGGCAGACATCGAGGAGATTCAGTGAGTGAGAAATCGCCGGCGGAGACGTCCGACGACACCATGCTGGGACCCATCGACTATCTCGTGGTCGAGTACGCCGACGGCCGTCCGAGCGGTGAGGGGCTGCCTCATCTGGTCGACCTCGTGGACCGCGGGATCGTCCGCATCATCGACGTGGCCCTCATCACCGGGACTCCGGACGGCTATTCGGTGATCCGTCCCGACGACCTCGTCGCCGCCGGTGCCCCGGAGTTCGCCCTCCTGGCAGGGGCGGCCACCGGGCTGCTCAGCGACGAGGATCTGGGCGAGATCGCCGGGATCCTGCAGGACGGGGCCGCGGCCGTGGTGCTGGTCTACGAGAATGCGTGGGCCGCGCCCCTGGCTACCGCGATGCGCCGCGCCGGCGGCCAGATGATCGCCAGTGGACGTATCCCCGCGCAGGCCGTTCTCGACGCGCTCGAGGCCGCACCGCCCGTCGACGACATCTGATTCCCCACCCACCGAACCGAGAGGATCCCCCATGCCGGGTCTCATCCGAGGAGTAGCACGTACCGCCGTCATCGCCGGTACGGCCACAGCAGTGTCCAACGGTGTCTCCAAGCGCCAGGTCAGCCGCTGGGACAAGAAGGCGCAGCAGGAGCAACCGGAGCAGCAGGCGCAGCAGCCCCAGGCGGCTCCGGCCGCCGCGCCCGCCCCGGCCGACGACATGAGCGCCAAGGTCGAACAGCTCAAGCAGCTCGCCGAACTCAAGGATCAGGGGATCCTGACCGACGAGGAGTTCGCCGCCCAGAAGGCCAAGATCCTGGGCTGACGACACCCGAGCGTCGGACGGGTAGGACCGATAGGTTCGTCTCCATGCGCCGCGCGAAAATCGTCTGCACCTTGGGGCCCGCCTCGGACTCCTACGAGGGGGTCCGGGACCTGGTACTGGCCGGGATGGACGTGGCGCGGCTCAATCTGAGCCACGGGACGCACGACGACCACCGCCGGATGTACGACAACATCAGGCGGGCCGGCGACGAGGTGGGCCGTGGCGTCGGGATCCTGGCAGATCTGCAGGGACCCAAGATTCGGCTGGGCCGCTTCGCCGGAGGCTCGGCCGCCCTCGTCGCGGGACAGACGTTCACCATCACCGCGGCCGACGTGCCGGGCGACCGCGATATCTGTTCGACGACCTACACCGGCCTCCCCGATGACGTCTCCCCGGGCGACGTCATCCTCATCGACGACGGCCGGGTGTCGGTACGCGTGGTGGAGATCGACGGCGATGCCGTCGTGACCCGGGTGATCGACGGGGGAGTGGTGTCGGACCACAAGGGCCTGAATCTGCCCAATGTGGATGTGAGCGTGCCGGCGCTGACGGACAAGGACGTCGAGGACCTGCGGTGGGCGCTGCGGACCGGGGTCGACATGGTCGCGCTGTCGTTCGTCCGCTCAGCCAACGACGTCGACGACGTCCATACCATCATGGACGAGGAGGGCCGCCGGCTTCCCGTGCTGGCGAAGATCGAGAAGCCGCAGGCCGTCGCCCGACTGCAGGAGATCGTGGACGCCTTCAACGGGGTCATGGTGGCCCGCGGAGACCTCGGCGTCGAACTGCCTCTCGAGGAGGTACCGCTGGAACAGAAGCGGGCCATCGACCTGTGCCGGCGGGCGGCGAAGCCCGTGATCGTCGCCACCCAGATGCTGGACTCCATGGAGAACGCCACCCGCCCCACCCGGGCGGAGGTGTCGGACGTCGCGAATGCCGTGCTGGACGGCGCCGACGCCCTCATGCTGTCGGGTGAGACGAGCGTCGGAATCCACCCGTCCCACGTGGTGCAGACGATGTCCCGCATCATCAGTCATGTGGAGGACGAGGCCCTTGATCGTCTGCCCCCTCTCCCTCCGGACCCGTCGGCGTCGACCGCGCGTGCGCTGACCCGAGCCGCCGTGGATGTCGCGACCTCGGTCGATGCGACACACATCATCGCCTTCACCGAGACGGGCTCCACGGCACGGCTGATCTCCCGCCATCGGTCCGCCGTCCCCCTGTTGGCGTTCACCCCGAATGCCGAGGTGCGCAGCAAGTTGTCCATCGTGTGGGGGGTCGAGACCTTCCTCGCGCCCTCGGTGACGCACACCGACGACCTGGTGCAGCAGGTGGACACAGCGCTTCTCGCGATCGGGCGGGTGCGCCACGGCGAACGCGTGGTGATCGTGGCCGGGGTGCCCCCTGGCGTGCCCGGCACGACCAACGGCATGCGAGTGCACAAGATCGGGCACGCCTGAGGCGGTACCGCCCCCCGGGAAAGGACCGTCAGTCGACCGCGGTGCGCGCCTCCGGGTTCAGCACTCCCCACGAGATGAGTTCCTCGGCCAGGAGACCGGCCGGCTGGTCGTAGATCACTGCGAGCGTGCGCAGGTCGTCGGCACGGATGGACAGGACGCGGCCGTTGTAGTCGCCGCGCTGGGTCTGGATCGCCGCGGCGTACCGCGCCAGCGGTGCAGCCTTCTCGCCGGGAACCCGGTTGAGCTGCTCGAGGTCGATGACGATCTGGGTCGGCGGTTCGAACGTCGCCCCGGCGACGCCACCGGGCAGGAGTTCCCCGACCGGTACACCGTAGAAGTCTGCCAGTTCGGCCAGTTTGGCGACGGTGACGGCGCGGTCGCCGCGCTCGTAGGAGCCGATCACGACGGCCTTCCAACGGCCGCCGGACTTCTCCTCGACCCCCTGCAGCGACAGCCCCTGCTGCTGCCTGATGGCCCGCAGCCTGCTTCCGAGTGCTCGCGCGTAGTCGCTGGCCATGACATCTCCCCTTGCTGCTGAACTGTGCCGGCTCGCGGCAGTCGACCCCCGCGCCGACTCCATAACCATACGTAACCATCGACCATCACTGAAACGGGACGTCGTGCGTGTTACGTCACATGCTGTACCGAAATCTCCGCTCGCGCACCTCGGACGGCGACTCACCGTAGCGAGGCACGGGCGCACACCGGGTCGTTGGTGTCGGGTGACGGGGCTCCCGTCACGGCGGGTTAGGGTAGGGGGACCGTCCTTTAACGAGCCGTCCTGTGAGGCGGCGAAGGAGTGGAACATGGGTGTGCCGGAGTCTGTCCCGAACCGTGGCCCCGCCGCGGCGGCCGAGGTCGGTCCCGTCGTCCTCGACGCGGGGGATCTGCATCGTGTCCTGACGCGCATCTCCCACGAGATCATCGAGCGCGACAAGGGGGCCGAGGACCTCGTGGTGCTCGGGATCCCGACCCGCGGTGCCATCCTGGCCCGCCGGCTCGCCGACCGCATCGGGGCCGCCGAAGGCCGTCCGGTGCCGGTGGGCTCCATCGACGTCACGATGTACCGCGACGACCTCAACATGCACCCGGCCCGAGCGCTGGGTCCCACCGAGATCCCCCCGGGGGGTATCGACGGGCGGGTGGTCGTGCTCGTGGACGACGTCCTGTTCTCCGGGCGCACCGTACGGGCGGCCCTCGACGCGATCCACGACGTGGGCCGACCACGCGCGGTGCGCCTCGCGGTCATCGTCGACCGCGGTCACCGCGAGCTGCCGATCCGGGCGGACCACGTGGGCAAGAACCTGCCCACGCACCTCGGTGAGAGCGTGCGGATGCGGCTGACCGAGATCGACGGGGTCGACGAGATCGTCCTCATGCGGGACAAGGAGGAGGCCGCGCGATGATCTCCCACCTGTTGTCCGCCGCCGACCTCGATCACGACGACGCCGTCCTGGTCCTCGACACCGCCGCCGAGATGGCCACTCTCTCCGACCGCTCGGTCAAGAAGCTGCCCGCCCTACGCGGCAAGACGGTCGTGAACCTGTTCTTCGAGGACTCCACTCGCACCCGGATCTCCTTCGAGGCCGCCGCCAAGCGGCTCTCCGCCGATGTCATCAACTTCTCGGCCAAGGGCTCCTCGGTATCGAAGGGCGAGACCCTCAAGGACACGGCGTTGACGCTCCAGGCCATGGGCGCCGATGCCGTGGTGATCAGGCACGGCGCCTCAGGTGCGCCCCACCGGCTCGCCGAGGCCGGCTGGATCGACGGTGCGGTCATCAACGCCGGCGACGGGACCCATGAGCACCCCACCCAGGCGCTCCTCGACGCCTACACCATCCGGCGTCACCTGCGCGGGGGTGAGGGGGACCTCTCGGGGCTGCGGGTCACCGTCGTCGGCGACGTCCTGCACAGCCGGGTGGCGCGGTCCAACGTCCACCTGCTCGACACCCTCGGCGCCAAGGTCACCCTGGTGGCTCCCCCCACCCTGCTGCCGGTGGGGGTCGAGGAGTGGCCGGTGACGGTCTCCTACTCCCTGGACGACCCCCTCCCGGAGAGCGACGCGGTCATGATGCTGCGGGTGCAGCGGGAGCGGATGAACGCGGCCTTCTTCCCCAGCGCACGCGAATACAGCAGACGCTACGGCCTCGACCAGAAGCGGATGGACATGCTGCCGGAGCACGCGATCGTGATGCATCCCGGCCCCATGATCCGGGGCATGGAGATCGCGGACGGGGTCGCAGACCACGACCGCTCGGTGATCGTCGAGCAGGTGGCCAACGGGGTGAGTGTCCGCATGGCGGTCCTCTACCTGCTCGTGGGAGGGGCCCGGGAGCCGCGGCCCGCGGAACTGGTCGGGGAGGCGGGGCTATGACGCAGCGCATCATCCTGCGCGGCGTACGGCCGCTCGGTGGGGAGTCGGCCGACGTCGTGGTGGCCGACGGTGTCATCCACCAGATCGCGACGCCGGGATCGGTGGCCGTGGCGGACGGCGACCGGGTCTTCGAACTGACAGGCCAGGTGCTCCTGCCGGGACTGGTCGACCTGCACACGCACCTGCGCGAGCCGGGCCGAGAGGACGCCGAGACCGTGCGGACGGGCTCCGCCGCCGCGGCCCTCGGCGGTTTCACCGCGGTGCACGCCATGGCCAACACCGATCCCGTGGCCGACACGGCGGGTGTCGTGGAGCAGGTGCTGCGGCTCGGCCAGGAGGCCGGGTACGTCGACGTCTTCCCGGTGGGTGCCGTGACGGTCGGACTAGGGGGTGAGCAACTCGCCGAACTCGGCGCGATGGCCGATTCGGCGGCGCGGGTCCGGGTGTTCAGCGACGACGGTAAGTGCGTCGACGATGCGCTGCTGATGCGCCGTGCCCTCGAGTACGTCAAGGCCTTCGACGGGGTCATCGCCCAGCACGCCCAGGAACCCCGCCTCACCAGCGGCGCCCAGATGAACGAGGGTGCGGTGTCGGCTGTGCTGGGACTGCGGGGATGGCCGGCCGTCGCCGAGGAGTCCATCATCGCCCGCGACACCCTCCTCACCGCGCACGTCGGGTCGCGTCTCCACGTCTGCCACGTCTCCACCGCGGGAAGCGTCGACCTCATCAGGCGCGCCAAGGATCGCGGCATCGATGTGACCGCCGAGGTGACGCCGCACCATCTGCTGCTCACCGACGAGACGGCCCGCAGCTACGACCCGATCTACAAGGTCAACCCGCCCCTGCGCACCGAACGCGACGTCCTCGCGGTGCGGGAGGGCTTGGCCGACGGGACGCTCGACATCGTCGCGACCGATCATGCCCCCCACACGTCGGAGGACAAGGACTGCGAGTGGGACGTGGCGGCGTTCGGGATGCTCGGGCTCCCGACCGCGCTGTCGGTCGTCATCGACACGATGGTGCGGCCGGGTCTGCTCGATTGGGCGGGCGTCGCGGAGCGCCTGTCCGCCGCACCGGCCCGGATCGGTCGGCTGGCCGACCACGGCCGGCCCCTCGCGGTCGGGGAACTCGCCAATCTCACCGTCGTCGACCCCGACGCGACCTGGACCGTGGACCCGTGGGACTTCCCGGGCCCCTCGCGCAACTCCCCCTACCGCGGCATGCAGCTGCCCGGAGTGGTGACCACGACCCTCCTTCGGGGCCGCCCGACGGTCGTGGAAGGGCAGTTGCAGTGGTGACATCCCCGGCCGCCGAACTGACGGAGCAGGCAGCGGTCACCGACTGGCCGCAGCGCATCCTGCTGGTCCTGCTCACCGTCGCCGTCATCTGCCTCGCGATCGGGGCCCTCCGCTGGGGATGGCGCAACCGCGTGCGTCGGCAGGGACTCGCGCTGCCGCCCGCCCCCGAGGACGTGCTGCGCCGCGCTGCCGCGCTGCCCTCGGCACCCGGCTCGTACATCGGGACCGTGCTGCGCGGCCGACTGATCGAGCGCGTGGCCGCAGGTGGCACCCGAGCGGCCGCCGACGTCGTGGTCGGGGACTTCGGTGTGCTCGTGGAGCGGCAGGGCGAGCCACCGCTGCTCATCGACGCCTCGGCCATCGGTGGCCTCCATGTGGTCCCTGGTGTGCTGCAGCGGCATTTCGGTTCCCACGGCGTCCTGCTCGTCGACTGGGTGTGGAGCGGGACCGAGGTCAGTTCGGCTCTCTGGTTCCCCGATCCCACCGATCAGGCGACGACACGCCACAGCATCGAACGGACCCATCTGGAGGGAGTGGCATGACGGAGACGGCGACATCGGGGGATCCCGCGCTGCTCGTGCTGGAGGACGGCCGCACCTTCCGTGGGCGCGCCTACGGCGCTCGGGGCGCCGCCTTCGGTGAGGCGGTCTTCACGACCGGGATGACCGGCTACCAGGAGACACTCACGGACCCCTCCTACCACCGGCAGGTCGTGGTGCAGACCGCGCCCCACATCGGCAACACGGGCATCAACGCCGAGGATCCCGAGTCCGATCGGATCTGGGTCTCGGGCTACGTCGTGCGTGACCCTGCCGTGCGCGCCAGCAACTGGCGGTCCACCGGCGAGCTGGCGGACGGCCTCGACCGGGCGGGAGTGGTCGGCATCAGTGACGTCGACACCCGTGCCCTCACGCGGCACCTCCGGGAACGGGGCGCCATGCGGGTGGGGGTCTTCTCCGGGTCCGAGCTCGCCGACGAGGCCACGTTGGTCCGTCGGGTCCAGGACAGCCCGGGCATGGTCGGGGCCGACCTCACCGCGGACGTGACCACCCCGGTGCCCTACACGGTCGAGCCGGACGGCGACGTCCGGTACACCGTGACGGCCGTCGACCTGGGCATCAAGGCCATGACCCCCCGGCGCATGGC
>CAIWTL010000533.1 GCA_903915555.1 uncultured Micrococcales bacterium
CGACAGGAGACTCCATGGACACCCTCGGCGACGTTCTCTACACCACGCTGTGGATCTTCGCGCTCGTCTGCTACCTGATGGTGCTCTTCTACATCATCTCGGATCTCTTCTCCGACCACGAACTGTCGGGATGGTGGAAGGCCGTGTGGATCGTCGTGCTGATCCTCTTCCCGTTCCTGGGGGCATTGGTATACCTGATCGCCCGTGGGCCGGGGATGCAGCGGCGCGCGAAAGCCCGCTACGAGCAGGCCAAGGCGGCCCAGGACGCCTACATCCAGCAGGCGGTCGGCACCACCGACCCTGCTGATCAGATCGCTCGTGCCAAGGAACTCCACGACCAGGGAGTCATCGACGACGCCGAGTACCAGCAGCTGAAGGCGAAAGCCCTCTCCTGACCCCGACGTCCCGGTCGGGCAACGCCCGCATCCTGAGGCCGCAACGGCAGGCCTCCGGCATGCGGGCTACCGAGGGGTCGCCGCCCCCGAGGTCCGGGGCCGATCGTCGGCGACGCGCGTCGAGTCCGGATGGGACTCCGAGTCATCGAGGTCGGCGGGGATCTCGGTCGCGGCGGTGTGGTCGGCGCCGGTACGCTCCCGGCGGTGCGCCCGGATCGCGATCCAGACGCCCACGACGGCGATCACCACGATGAGACCGAAGGCGACAGCGCCGGGGAGCTTGAACAGCTTGGCGATGATGGCCACGTTCGAGATCAGGACCATCGTGCCGACCAGGACGCCGAGCAGGGTGCGGGGCGCCCTGTGGGCCAGTCGCGCCGCGATGGGGGCGACGATGGCTCCGCCGATGACGAGACCGAGGACGGCGAGCCACGGCACCCCGGAATCACCGGCGCCCACGAGGAAGCCCATGGACGCAGCGACTGCGACCACGAACTCGGCCGTGTTGACGGTGCCCACCACGCGGTGGGGCTCGTGCTTGGTGATGGTCATGAGGGTCGGCGTCGCCACGGGTCCCCAACCGCCACCGCCGGTGGCGTCGACGAAACCACCGATGAGGCCGACCGGCCACAGGTTGCGGGTCCGGGCGTTGATCGGCGGGATGAGGTTCCGGCCGAAACCGAAGCGCATGATGATGATGACGCCCATCAGCAGCAGGATCAGCGCCATCCAGATCCGTGCGCCGTCCATGGCGATGTTGGTCAGGACGACCGCTCCCAGGAACGCTCCCACGGCACCGGGAACGGCGATGACCAGCAGGACCCGCTTGTCGACGTTGCCCGCGTGCCAGTGGCTGATGCCGGACACGAAGGTCGTCCCCACCTTGGCGGCGTGGGTTCCGGCCGACGCCGCGACCGCGGAGTAGCCGAGGACCGTCAGAAGGGTCGCCGACGTGATGCCGAAGCCCATTCCGAGGGTTCCGTCGACGAACTGAGCCGCGGCGCCCACGACGCCGAACACCAGAACGGTGAAGAAGTCCATGTCCACGAGAGAGCCTCCGCTGGTGGTCGATCCCCGCCCGCGGCAGAGAATAGATGTAATCAGGTGAAGTGAACTGTCTTGATACTATTCAGATCATCCGCACGGATGCAACCACTCGTGGTGCGCACCACTCTCCGTCCTGGTCACGGTGCGGTCTCGGTGGGGGCGCACAATGGGAGCCATGAGCGCTCCCTCATCCGGTCGGCAGGTGCCGGTGCGCCCGGTGATGCGGCGACCCAGTCCCTTGGATCCCGCAACGGGAACATGGGCGGTCATCGGGGCCGGCACCCACGGCACGGCCGCGCAGCAGGCGCTCGTGGCGGTCGGAATCCCGGCCATCCGCTACGACCGCGCCCCCGCAGTCGACCGTGCTGACTCGGCCGTGGACCGGCGCATGGGTCACGAGGTCATCTCGGTCGAGGAGATCGAGGACATCGAGGCCCTCGCGGTCACCAGCAGGGACGTCATCACCGACGAGATCACGACCGAGTACGTGAGCGGAGTCGTCATCGCCACCGGCCCCTACGCGGACTGGTCGTTCATCGACCCCGACACCCTCAATGTCGTCGACGGGCGACCCGTGCTCGCGCATCGCATGTTCACACCGCGCCATCCCGCGATCGTGCTGTCTGGCCCGGATGTCACAGCAGGTCTCGAACGTCAGGCCGCGGTGATCGCCGCCTACGCCGCGGCGTTGCGCAACAACCCCCGGCGGGCCCTCGCCTTCCACCGTCGCGCCTGCGCGAGGCTGCTCCCCGGCTACCCGCGCGTCGTCACCGACCCGGTCGCCGACCAGGACTATGAGGCGGTCCTGGCTGCCGACCTCGCGAGCCTGGTGCCGTGACCCCGCCCCGGATGACCGATCGAGACACGGTCAAGGCCATCCTGGCCGAACTCACCCGCTGCGCCCCGGGGCGCAGCGTGGAACTGCGTGTCCCACCTGTCGCTGCGACACAGATCGTGGCCGGTCCCGCACACCGCCGGGGAACGCCCAAGGCGACGGTCGAGATGGACCCGCAGACCCTGCTCGACCTCGCCGCGGGTGACGTCTCGTGGTCCGACGCGGTCGCCGAGGGACGCGTCATCGCCAGCGGCGAGCGCACCGACCTGTCGCATCTCTTCCCGCTCCGGGGGTCGGCCGGGCCGGCCCGCCCGTGACCGCTGTCACCGTCGTCGGGATCGACCGCATCCAGTCGCGCACCGTCTGGGTCGTCAGTGGCGCGCAGGTACTGGGTGGTGTCGCCGTGGCCGGTTCGGTCGCCGCCGGGTCGCTGCTGGCGGCCGGGGTCTCCGGCTCGGAGGGGATGGCGGGGCTGGCCCAGACTGCGGGGGTGGCGGGTGCGGCCCTGCTGGCCCTCCCGCTGGCGAGGATCGCGCTGTCACGGGGCCGCCGGGCGGCGTTGGTCACCGGCTACGGCATCGGAGCCGCGGGAGCGGTCGTCGTCATCGCCGGTGCCGTGACGCGCTCCGTCGCGCTCGTCCTGCTCGGCTGCCTCTTGGTCGGGGTCGCCTCGGCTGCCGGGTACCAGGCGCGGTACGCCGCCACCGATCTGGCCGATGAGGAACGGCGGGGACGTTCCCTGTCGCTCGTCGTGTGGGCGGGCACGGTGGGGGCGATCCTGGGCCCCAACCTGCTCCAGATCGCCGGGTCACTGGGAATGGCCCTGTCCCTGCCGCAACTCGCGGGGCCCTACGTCGTGACCTTCGCGGCGCTCGTCGGCGCGTCCCTGATCCTGTTCCTCTTCCTGCGGCCGGACCCCTACAGGTTGTCCCTGGTCCGCCAGTCGGCCGCGGAGGGGGGAATACCGGTCGTGGCTCCGCGTCTGGGTGCGGGCCTGGCGCATCTACGGTCGAATCGCGGGGCCATGCTCGGGATGACGGTCGTGGCGGTCGGGCACATGGTGATGGTGATGGTGATGGTCATGACGCCCATCCACATGGCCCACGTCGACGTCACCCTGCAACTCATCGGGTTGGTGATCAGCGTCCATGTGGCCGGGATGTATGCCCTCGCCCCGGTCGTGGGCTGGGCGGTCGACCGGTGGGGCCGGATCCCGGTCGTCTGGGCCGGCCTCGCGATCCTGATCGCCTCCTGTGGCATGGCCGGCATGGCCGCGGGGGACGACGTCCCGCTCCTCGGACTCGGGCTGTTCCTGCTGGGACTGGGGTGGTCCTGCACCCTCATCGCCGGGTCGACGTTGCTGGTGGACGATGCCTCCCCCGCGGATCGCCCCGCGGTCCAGGGCCTCTCCGACCTCGTGATGAACGTCGCGGGCGCCGTCGGCGGGGCGTTGGCCGGTGTGGTGGTGATGATCAGCTCGTACTCGGTGCTGTGTGTCGTCGCGGTGGTGCCCGTGCTCGCCCTCGCCGTCCTGACCACGCGTTGGGGCCCACATTCCCGCCCGCCCGCGTGACCCGGTGCCAGACCCCCCGTGAGGGACGCGCCGGAGCCGGAGGAGCGGTGCATCGAGCCTGAGTAGGCTGGCGTCGTGCCTCGTTACGGATCCCAGTTCGGTCCCGACCTGACCTTCCTCGGTGTTCCCGCCTGCACGTGGGACGAGCCGGACACCTACGCCGGAGCCGACGTCGTCATCGTGGGCGCGCCGTTCGATGGCGGAACCAGTTACCGCAGTGGCGCTCGCTTCGGTCCGCAGGCCATGCGTTCCACGTGCTACCTGCCGCATGACGGATCCCGGCCGTCCCTCGCGCTGCGGGTCGACGGCCTGCAGGGCGACCTCGATGTGCGGGATGCCGGCGACGTCGAGATGTTCAGCGGGGACGCGGCCCGCTCGTGCGAGGCGCTCGAGCAGGTGGTCGCCACGTTGGCCGGCAACGGTGTGATCCCCGTGGTGCTCGGCGGCGACCACACCGTGACGTGGCCCAACGCCACGGGAGTCGCCCGGGCGACCGGCTGGGGA
>CAIWTL010000534.1 GCA_903915555.1 uncultured Micrococcales bacterium
CCGGGCTCATGCTCGCTGCGGTGGCAGGTGCGGCCGCGATGGGTCCCTCGCTGTTGCCCCGCCCCGCCCTCATCGCCGGACTGCTCGCCGGGGTGTGCGCCGCACTGGGGTACGGCGCCGGAGCAGCGCTCGGCTGGGGGGTACGTCGGGTGCGCCGGACGCCCGGGCGTGGCGCCGGGTTGCGCGTCTCGGCCGCGGTCGTCTGCCTGCTCGCGGTGGGCCTGCTGGCAGGACGAGCCTGGCAGCAGCAGGTGGACCTGGCCGCACTGATGGGCACCCCGCCGCCATCGCCGGCGTGGCCCTTCGTCGCCGGAGCCGTGGGGGCCGGTGTAGCGGCTCTGCTCGTCGTGACCGGCCGTGCCGTTCGCGCCCTGACCCGGGGGTTGGCGGGAGCGCTGGCGCACCGGATCCCGGCCCGTGCCGCGACCGCCTCCGCGGTCTCGGTGGTGGCGGTGATCGGTGTGCTCGCGGTTCCCCGTGTCCCGACCGCGGTCACCGTGGCCCTCGACCCGATGTTCCGTGACATGAACGCCCAGACCGGTCCGGGGGTCGAGCAACCCGCGAGTCCTCTCGTGTCCGGGTCTCCCCGGTCTGCTGTCTCGTGGCAGGACCTCGGCCATGACGGCCGTGACTTCATCGGAGGTGTGCCGTCGGTCGCCGCGATCGAGCAGTTCGCGCCGACCGCCCGGCCACCGATCCGGGTCTACGTCGGGGTGGACAGCAGCACCGATCCCGCGGAGCGGGCGCGACTGGCGCTCTCGGACCTCGACACCTTCGGGGCATGGGACCGCGAGGTGCTCGCCATCGGGACGAGCACGGGGACCGGCACGGTGGACGAGTCCGAAGTCGTGCCCCTGGAGTACATGTACGCCGGCGATGTCGCCACCGTGTCCACGCAGTACTCGGTGCTGCCGAGTTTCCTGTCCTTCCTGGTCGACGGGGGCAACGCGAAGGAGGCCGCGTCCACCCTTTTCGCCGCGGTGATGCAGCGCTGGCGGGAGTTGCCCAAGGACCATCGGCCGCGGTTGGTGGTGTTCGGCGAGAGTCTCGGCGCCTACGGGGGAGATGCGGTCTTCCCGGACCTCGACAGCCTCGTGGCCTCGACGTCCGCGGCCCTGTTCGTCGGCCCGCCCAACTCGACCTCACTGTGGGCCCGACTGACCGCAGCCCGGGAGCCGACCACACCCGAGTGGCTGCCTGTCTACGACGAGGGGCGTCAGGTCAGGTGGGCGGACAGTCCGGCGGACCTCGACGCGCCGCCCGCGCCCTGGGGGCCGTCGCGGCCGGTGTACCTGCAGAACGCGTCGGACCCCGTGGTCTGGTGGTCGCCCGACCTGTTGTGGTCGCGTCCGGACTGGTTGGCCGAACCTCGGGGTCCCGATGTCCTGCCGAGCCTGACCTGGCTGCCGATCCTCACCTTCGTCGGTCTGACGGGCGACATGATCAACAGTCAGTCCGTCCCGCCCGGCCACGGTCACGTCTACGGTGACCATCCCGCGGAGGCGTGGGCGACGATGATCCCACCGCCGGGCTGGGCCGAGGCGGACCTACAACGACTGGTAGCGGTGCTGGACGGCGGATGACGTAGGTCAGCCGCAGCAGCCGCCCCCGCAACAGCCGCCGGCCGCCTCGCCCGACTGTGCCGCGGATCCCGCGCCGATGGTCCCCGCCACGCCGAGCAGGCGGACCGTGTCCTCGTGGCCGTCGGGGCACGTCGCCGGATCACCGGACCCGCTCATGGGACGCGACAGTGTGAAAGTGTCCCCGCACGAGCGGCAGCGGAACTCGTAGATCGGCACCGGCCGAGTCTAGCCCTGTTCCCTCCGCCTCAGGCGGGTCCGGTGGGCCGGGGGGACAGGAGTGGTCGTCGGGGACCGCACTGTGGCGGTGGATGGGGTAGACATGCCGCGTGACGACACGGACCTGTTGGGATCTGGCGCTGCCCGCGACGCGTCTTCGGGGTTCCCACGACGTCTTCCAGGTCGCCACGGCCTCGGAGCTACTCGCGGGAGGTTTCCGGGGGGAGGCCACGTACGGCGAGATCCGCGGTCACGGTGACTTCGGGGTCGGGACGTTCGACCAGTTGGACGGTGAGATGGTCGCGGTCGACGGCCGTTTCCACCAACTCCACAGCGACGGGACGGCGACCCTCGTCGACGACGAGCAGAGCGCACCGTTCGCCATGGTCACCTTCTTCCACGGCGACGTGACGCAGGAGATCGGTGATCCGGTGGACCACGACGGACTGCTCACCCTGCTGTCGTCGCTGCTTGCCGATTCCGGTGACTTCTGCGCGATCCGGGTGGACGGCCACTTCACCCGGATCGTCACCCGTACCGTCTCGAAGCAGACGCCCCCCTATACGACCCTCGCGGAGGCAATCGCGGAGCAGGTCGAGCGGGAGTTCCGGGATGTCGGGGGGACGCTGGTCGGGTTTCGGGCACCGGCGTACATCGACGGCTTGACCATCGGCGGGTACCACTTCCACTTCATCAGTGACGATGCCCGCGTCGGTGGCCACGTCCTGGATCTGCACCTGCTGTCAGGAAGGATCGCGGCAGACGTGGAGTCGAGCCTTCATGTCGAACTGCCACAACAGGCGACGCCGTGACGCCGCCGGGATCGGGTCAGCGCTCGGGGTACGAGTGAGTCACGGTTCCGGGGTAGGTGGCGGTCGCCGGAGCCGGAGCCGGCTCGGGGTCGCGTCCGAACGCCCGCATGACGATGGCGGCGATCACAGCGAGAGCCGCCATGTCGTCGGTCAGGCCGAGCGGCCCGGTGAGGAGCTCGGGGATGAAGTCGACGGGGACCAGGACATAGAGCAGCGCGACGATCATGATGGCCAGATCGGGCTTGCTGAATCGAGACATACCCACTCCCAGTGAAAGGCCCGTCGCCGGGCGCACAGGGAACAACACCGTTCCGCCTTCCGGGATTCCCGCTGGGCGCTCCCCCAAACCGCGCGCAGGTGTCGCACGGGACGGCCAGGTGGGGGGGAGCGTGTCCCTTCGGCCTGACTGGACCGCCGGGCACCGTCACGATGGGCGCATGAAGTTCTATGCCGATACCCCGGGGCGCCGGGGCCGACAGTTGTTCGCCGATGCGGGATTCGTCGTCTGGTGCGTGGTGTGGATCTGGCTCGCCTTCCGGTTCTACGAGGTCGTCCTGCTGCTCGGCGCACCCGGTGCCGCCATCGAGTCGGCG
>CAIWTL010000535.1 GCA_903915555.1 uncultured Micrococcales bacterium
CCACTGCTGCCGAGCCGACCCAGCATCTGGGAGTCGGTCATCTGTGTCATCAGTTTGCGCATCGCGGGGGGGAGATCCAGGTCCTGCTCCTCGGCGAAGTCCAAAGACACCGTCGAGCGCCCCCACTTGTTGAGGGTGTCGTTGATGGTCGCGACGGCCTTGGCCGCGGTCTTCGCGACCAGTCGTGTCTGCGCCCACATCTGCTCACGCTCCCGCAGCGCCCGCTCGATCGCCTCGGCCTGGACGGCACTGGCGGGCAGTTGGAAGGCCTTCTGCAGCGACGCGCGCAGATCGATCCGGTAGTCGTGGCCGACCCGCTGGAAGGCCCCCGGCTTCTGGTTCATCGCGTTGAGGAGGTCGAAGACCGCGATGACGAAACTCGAGATCGGGCGGAACAGTGTCTCCCGCGGAACCATGGGAGGGCGGGTCCGGGGCGGACCGAACCACCAGGGGCGCCGCACCACCATCGTGTACGCGAACTTGTTCACCGGGTCGTCGTTGTGGACGACCATGAGATGCATCCCCGGCCGGTCGGGAGCCTCGTCGGCGTCGGCGACCAGCACGAGGCGCCCGGCCGGGTCGATGGCCTTGGGCTGTGTCCACCAGGTGCGCCACGACCTGCTCCGGAACGGCACCCCGAGGTACAGCCCGGCCGTCACGTCCAGGCTGTCGAGGCGCGCCACCCCACCGACGGCGGTGACATCGAGGGCGACTTGGGCGCCGAGACTCTCGCCGAACTGGTAGAGCCGGGGGCGTCGGGCCGGTGGGATACGTCGGATGCGCGCGGAGATGGCCTCGAGGACCTCGGCCTGGACCTCCGTGCCCTCGGTTGTCTTGTCCAAGGCGAGCGCCGACGGGACCATCGCGTATTGCGGTACGACGATCGCGCAGTTGCCCCGGGCCAGGTACTCCAGCGCCTCGGCCATGACGTAGTTGACGTACCCGACACCGGTCGGTGACGCCACGACGATGACGGACCGCTCGAACCCGCCCAGTGCCGCCAACTCCGCGACGGCCAGTTCCGCGCGCTCCTGCACGGTGCCGTCCCGGGGGATGACCGCACGAACCGGTTCGATCGCCGCCTCGCCCATGACGTTGGTGATCTGCTGGCTGCGCAGGGCCATGAGTACGAACCGGCGGCCCTCCTTGCCGATCGCCTCGAAGTCCACGAGGCTGTTGGGCCCGCACGACACGGTGTCGGAGGTGGGCGGGCTCGGGTACGCGGCCTCGACGACCTCGTTGGCCCGCAGCGTGCGCTTGCGGACCTTGTCCAGTGCGACGATCGCCACCACCGAGAGGGCTGCCCCGGTCACCGAGTGCGCCACGAGCACACCGGTCTCGCCGAGGTCCGTGCCGATGAGCCTGGTCAATCCGGCGTTGATGCCGCGGGCCGCGGTCTGCTCCCCGACCGCGAGGGCAGCGATACCCGCGGTCGTGCCGAGGGCGATGACCCCGATCGTGGCGAAGGCGCGGGGACCGTGGACGGCCTCGACGGCCTGCCGGTCCTCCGCGACCATGCCGTAGCGGCGCGCTCGCCGGTGGCGGCGCACGAGACTCCCGGCCGCCATGGCGGAGCCCGCCGCGGCGTCGAGCACGAGGGTCGTCCCGACCGATGGGGCCCTGCCCGTCAGCGTGTGCGCCACGACGTCCGAGACGGTGACGAGTCCTCCTGCGAGGCCGGTGGTGGCCAGGATCCGCGCTCCGGTCCACGCGCCGGCCAGCACCAGACTGTCGCCGGACCTCGGCCGCAGCAGTCGCTCGGCGACGAAGCCGGTGGCGCCGGTGACGACTGCCCCGGCCAGCAGAGCCCGCCATCCCGCGCGCCGGCCGGGCAGACCCGCCACGACGCTCGATATGCCGGCCCAGGTCGTGACCCCGATGGCGTATTGGGTCGTGGCGTTCGTACCCACGACGATGGCCTGTTGGGCAGGGGTCCGGGGGAGGAGGCCGCGCGCGAAGGACGGCGCCACAGACCACGCCGCCTGGACCATGCCGGTGCGGACGGCCGGATCCGTCGTGAACTCGCCGAGGGCGTGGGGCACGAGGCGGCGGAGCCGATCGAAGGCCGACATGCGCTCATCATGCCGTGACCGGGGGTCCGCATGCGTGCCGTACGAGAGCACTGCCCGGATGGTCGACCGCCGCGATCGCGAGCGCCCCGCTCTGACGACGCAGGTGCTGGGGCATGACGACGGGAATGACGGCGCCCCTGTGACGTTGCAGAGAATATGAACGCTCAACTTGTTCCGTCGGGTGACCGCGACGTACCCCCTGCGCCGGACTCGGAGGGACGGCTGCCCGCTCTCTATCTGGGACACGGCGCTCCGCCGCTCCTGGACGACGCGACATGGACCGGCGAACTCGCCGCCTGGGCCGCGCGGCTGCCGCGACCCACCGGGATCCTGATCGTGAGTGCCCACTGGGAGGCCGCGCCGGTCGCCCTGTCGAGTCCCACCCCCGCACCACTGGTCTACGACTTCTCCGGGTTCGACCCGCGGTACTACGCGCTCACCTACCCGACTCCCGACGCGTCAGACCTGTCGCGACGCGTCCGGGCCTGTTTCCCCGACAACGGTCGCCCGGTGGTCACCCGACGGGGACTGGACCACGGGGCCTGGGTCCCGCTCATGGTCATGTACCCCGCCGCCGACATCCCCGTCGTCCAGTTGAGTGTCCCCACCCACGACCCCGACGCCCTCATCGCACTGGGTGTGCGGCTCGAGCCGCTGCGCCGCCAGGGGGTACTGATCGTCGGGTCGGGATTCCTCACCCACGGTCTGCCCTTCCTCAGCGGCGACAACTGGCGAGGGGACCCCACCCCACCGGCGTGGTCTCGGGACTTCGACCAGTGGGCCGCGGAACTGCTGGCGGCCGGCGACGTGGCGGGACTCAGCCGTTATCGCTCCGCCCCCGGGATGCCGTACGCCCACCCCACGGTCGAGCATCTGGTGCCGCTCTTCATCACCCTCGGGGCCGGCGGGGACCCCGAGATGCCCGTCCACACCGAGATCGACGGCTACTTCATGGGTCTTGCGAAGCGGTCCTTCTCGGTCGGCAGGTGAGCGGGGTCACGTTGCAGGGGCACCTGGTCACCGCCCGGTCGTCCGTGCCATAGCCTGGAGACACCGGTCGGCCGCCCATGGTCGACCCGGACGATCTTCTACCCCTGGAGACATCACGTGGACACTTTCGGCGACCTCTTCCTGACGACGCTGTGGATCTTCCTCCTCTTCTGCTTCATCATGGTCCTCTTCTACATCTTCTCGGACATCTTCCGGGACCATCAGATGAACGGCTGGGTGAAGGCGCTGTGGATCATCTTCCTGATCCTCCTGCCACCCCTGACATCCCTGATCTACCTCATCGTCAACGGTCGCGGTATGCAGGAGCGTGCGCAGGCCCAGGCGGAGCAGGTCCAGAAGGCCCAGGAGCAGTACATCCAGCAGGTCGCCGGTGCCACCGACCCGGCCGACCAGATCGCCAAGGCCAAGCAGCTGCTCGATCAGGGCGTCATCGA
>CAIWTL010000536.1 GCA_903915555.1 uncultured Micrococcales bacterium
GGGAGCCCCGCCGCCGCGGCCGTGGCTTCCCAGTGTGTGCCCGGTGACTGTGAGTTCCACACATCGGGGTACCGACGCGGGGGATCGTTACCGACTCGCTATCGGTCGCCGTGTGTCGCGCGGCACGCGGGTGGTCGTCGTCAGGTTCAGGTGCCAGCCAGGTTCTGCCGGTCGGTGCGGGAGGGGTGCTCGCTGGGGGTCGACCCTGCCCCTCCGTGGGCGAGCACGATGTCCCCGCGCGCCCGCGCCCGGTGGCATGGGGTGGTCGTCAGGGAGGCTCGCCATGCGAATCGGGATCATCGCGCCCCCGTGGTACCCCGTGCCACCGTGGGGTTACGGAGGCACCGAGGGGATGATCGACGTCCTGGCCCGGGGCATCATGGCGGCGGGCCATGACGTGTGTCTGTTCACCACCGCGGACTCGACGTGTCCCGTGCCCCGCCTGCACCTTCTCCCGGAGGGGCTGGGCGTGGCCGCGATGGCCGACGAGACCGCGGAACTGACCCATCTGGACGCCGCCTACTCGCACCTCGACGACTGCGATGTCATCCACGACCACACCCTGCTGGGCCCTGCCGTGCAGTCCGCCTCGTGCCCGGTGGTCACCACCGTCCACGGCCCGATCGACACCCGGACCCGACAGTTCCTGGCGACCTATCCGGGCAACGTGCTTCCCACCGCCATCTCCCACTCGCAGCGGGGGCTGGCGCCATCCGGCTCCTTCTCGGCCGTCGTGCACCACGGCATCGACATGCGCCACTGGCCGGTCGGGAGCGGGTCCGGCGGTTATCTGTTGTTCCTGGGTCGGATGTCCCCCGACAAGGGTGTGGATGCTGCCATCACCGTGGCGCGCCGGGCGGGGATGCCGCTACGGATCGCCGCGAGGATCCGCGGGCCGGAGGAGAAGCGCTACTTCATCGAGGCGGTGCGGCCCCGGCTGGGGGGCACCGTGGAGTTCCTCGGGGAGGTCGGTCCCGGGGAGCGGCTCGCCCTGCTGGGTGAGGCGACGGCGTTGCTCAACCCGCTCAGATGGAGTGAGCCCTTCGGTCTGGTCATGATCGAGGCTCTCGCGGTCGGGACGCCCGTGGTCACCACTCGCTGGGGGTCCTCGCCGGAGATCGTGTCGCACGGACTCACCGGTCACCTGGCTGCCACGACCTCCGGCCTCGTGGACGGCTGCCGCCTCGCGGCCTCCCTGGACCGGGACGAGTGCCGTGCCTCGGCCGTCGAGCGCTTCAGCGCCGAACGCATGGTCGAGGAGTACCTCGATCTGTACCGGTCCGCGCTGCATCCCGGACCAGGTGTCGACCTGCGTGGCTCAGGTGCCACCGCGGTCGTCGGTGACGGATGAGTCCCGCGTGGCGGCCCCGTAGTGAGCCCCGGCGGAGCGGTCCGGTCACACTGTTCGCCGGCTCCTCGTTCTGCATCTGCGCCGACGACGGGGGGATCCAGCAGGACGCCGCCATGGGGTACTTCGTCCAGGACACCCGGTTGGTCTCGCTGTGGGCGCTCGATCTCGTCCCCGACCGCCTCGAGGCGCTGGTCGCGCGGGTGCCTGAGCCGCACCGTGCCCAGTTCGTGTCCCGTCGGACGGGTTCCGACGGGACCACCGGGGTGCTGCTCACCGAGGAGCGGGTCATCGACACCGTCCTCACGGCACACCTGCGCATCCGGAACGCGGGTACGGAACGGACCCGCTGCGTACTGCGGTTGCGGGTCGAC
>CAIWTL010000537.1 GCA_903915555.1 uncultured Micrococcales bacterium
AGTGACGAGGGGAACGTCCCCTACATGGCGGTGGCCATCGCCATCTCGGCGGTCGTCGGGGGACTGATCGTGTGGCTGCCACCGGGGATGCCGGGAGCATGCCCCCGTCCCGGTGCACGGGTGCTGCTGATGCTGCTGGGCGGCATCGGCGTCGCCGTCGTGTACGCCATCATCCGCGCGGTGATCCCCTACACCAACCAGAATCCGGGAACGATGGCGGCGTGGGCGCTCCTCGCGGTGGTCCTCGTCTTCGTCCTGACCCGCTTGCGGCGCTACGGGCTCCCGGCAGTCCTGGGTGGCATCGTGATGGCTGTGACGATCGCGGTGTCCGGAGTCGGTGACACCGGGCTGGGCTCCCTCATGCAGATCGCCATCCTGCCCTCGCTGCTCTCGGCTCTCATGGCTCTCCTGGTGATGCGGGTCATCACGCTGATCCGCACGCCGGACGAGCCCGAGCCCACACCGGAACCGGAGAAGGAACTCGTCGAGGTGGGCTCGTGAGACGCTCCGCCGTCGCCGCCGTGGCGGCGTGCTTCGCCGTCGTGACCGCAGCGGGGGCGATGTCCGCCCAGGCGGCCGTCGGTCGCGCCCCGGCGACGGTTCCCCAGTCGGCCGAGGCGCAGGCTGCCGAGGTCGCCCTCCGTTCCGCGGGGATGCCACGGTCGATGCCCACCGTGAGGCAGGACTCCGACATCGTCAACGACGAGATCGTCGTGTCCGTGCTCGACCCGCGTGGCCTCCCCGTCGACTCCAAACTCATCAGCCGGATCAGCAGCCGGCCGGGCCCCGAGCGCACCGTGAAGGACCCGACATCGGTCACGAACATCACGTACCTGAACCAGCGGGGACGACCGACCGTCGACCCCAAGGGGGACGGCATCGAGGTCACCGTCGGGGGTCCGGAGGGCACGACGATCCTGACCGAGTCCCTGGTCGACAAGCCGCTGCCGGTCGCGATGCACGCCGAGTACCGGCTCAACGGTGAGGTCGTCGACCCCGAGGTCATCGTCGGGGCCTCGGGAGACATCGAGATCAAGTACCAGGTGACCAACACTGACGTGAAGGAAGAAGAGCTCACCTACAAGAACGCCGTGGGCCGTCCCACCACGGAGAAGCAGCCGGTGTTCGCGCCGTTCGTCGGCACGCTCAGCGCATCGGTCCCGGACAACATCCAGGTGACCGACACCAAGGGCGCGGTCGTGACGACCGACAAGTCCGGCAACACCGTGCTGCTGTGGAATCTCGTGCTCTATCCCCCTATGGGCGACTTCGAGCAGAAGGTGTCGTTCACCGGTGTCACAGATTCAGGGACGGTTCCGGCGGTGGCGCTGAACGTCGTCCCCGTCGATGCATCCTCCGACCCGTCACTGAAGTTCACCACCGACCTCTTCGAGCAGACGGTGAAGGGGAACAAGCAACTGGCCTCCGGGCTCGAGCAACTCAACACGCAGACCGCGAAACTCGCCGACGCCGCCGGCCAGTTGGCCGCGGGGATCGGTCAACTCGCCGACGGCACGGGCGCCATCAGCGCCGGGGTGAACAGCCAACTGGTCCCGGGCAGCGCGCAGTTGGCCTTCGGTGCGGGCCAACTGGCCGACGGCCAGGCTCAGCTGTCACAGGCGCTGGGAGGAGCCGCGTCCGGCGCCGAACAGTTGGCCAGCGGCTCCCAGCAACTGACCTCTGGGCTGGAGCAACTCGCCGACGGACTGGACCAGTTCTCCGGCAACTACCCCCAACTCACCACAGGCGCCGAACGGATCCGCAAGGGGGCCCAGGCGCTGTCGGACGTGGTGGGGTCTCCCGATGACAAGCCACTGCCGAGTCCCTCCCCCACCGTTCCCTCCGGACCCACACCGATCCCGACGCCGAGCGGGAAGCCCGTCTTCCCCACCCCCTCACCCACGGCCACTCCCACGAAGCTGCCGACCCTGTTGCAGGCGGTCGATGCCGCGACCGACGGCGCCCAACAACTCGCCGACCAGGCCGTCATCCTGAACAACAAACTCGTCGAGGCCCTCGGTGTCCTGTCCGAGGCATCGACGACCTCGTCCCGGGTGAGCGCCGATACGGCCTCCGCGCTGTCGGCCGCAGAGTCCGCCTACGCGGTGTTGTGCGCGGCCCCCGCGACACCGGGCTGCGCCGACCTCCAGCAGGCGATCTCGGATATGACCGACGCGGACGCGGGATCCGCCGACGTCGACGCCGACCTCGCCGCTGCCACGGCCCAGTTCAGCGCGCAGGCCGTCCGCGCGTACGCGCTGGCGCAGGGTTCCCACGAACTCGCCGACGCCATGGTGTTGATCCGGCAAGGGGTGAAGGCGGTGGCGGTCGCCCTCAGCACCGGCACCGAGACGCCCCCCGGGCTGGTCGAGGCGATGGGCCAACTGGTGGACGGCCTGCAACAGGGCGAGACGGCCATCAGCCAGCTCTCGTCAGGCGCGGGGCAGGCCGCCAGCGGCTCCGAACAGGTGACGAGCGGCACCGACACGCTCGCCGGTGGTCTCGGGCAGGCAGCCACCGGGGCCGATCAACTGGC
>CAIWTL010000538.1 GCA_903915555.1 uncultured Micrococcales bacterium
CCCAACTCGTACCAGGGACTGCTGGGCAGAGCTGCGTAGTTGACCGACAGGACCTCGTCGCGGGTGGACAGCCACTCGGCCACAGCCTTGGCGTTCTGGACATGGCGCTCGATCCGCAACGACAGCGTCTCGAGGCCCTGCGCGAGGAGCCATGCGTTGAACGGCGCCACTGCAGTGCCCAGGTCGCGCAGCAACTGGACACGGGCCTTCATGATGAAGGCGACGTTCGCCCCGAACTGCGACCCGACGCCGAGGTCCCGCGCGTAGACGAGACCGTGGTAGGACGGATCGGGCTCGTTGTAGTTCGGGAAGCGCTCGGGGTACTGGGCGTAGTCGAACGAACCGCCGTCGATGATGACGCCGGCGACAGCAGTGCCGTGCCCACCGATGTACTTGGTGGCGGAGTGCACGACGACGTCGGCCCCCCACTTCAGCGGCTGGATCAGGTACGGGGTCGCGACGGTGTTGTCGACGATCAGCGGCACGCCGAAGTCATGCGCCACCGCGGCCACCGCCTCGATGTCCAGGATGTCGTTCTTGGGGTTCGCGATCGTCTCACCGAAGAACGCCTTGGTGTTGGGCCGGATGGCGGCCCGCCACGACTCGGGGTCGTCGGGATCGTCCACAAATGAGACCTCGATACCCAGCTTGGGCAGCGTGTAGTGGAACAGGTTGTAGGTTCCGCCGTACAGGCTGGGGCTGGACACGATGTGGTCGCCGGCCTCGGCCACATTGAGGATGGCCACGGTCTCCGCAGCCTGACCGCTGGACACGAGCAGGGCGCCGACGCCACCCTCGAGCGCGGCGAGCCGATCTTCGACGGCGGCCTGGGTCGGATTCATGATCCGGGTGTAGATGTTGCCCAGTTCTTTGAGCGCGAAGAGGTTCGCCGCGTGGGTGGTGTCGTTGAATGTGTATGAGGTCGTCTGATAGATCGGCAGCGCCCGGGAATGGGTGGCCTCATCAGGGGTCTGACCTGCGTGGATCTGCTTGGTTTCGAATGACCAGGCGTCGCTCATGGGTGTTCTCCTCCAGTGTCGGTATGAGCAATCAGATGATCAGAGAGGGTTGTCGGGTCAGTGCCCGAGGGTCGACGGGGAGCACCCGAAGGCGCCTGTTCAGGCCCCGGCGACACCGGTCATTCGGCAACAACACATGACAACCACCTCTACCTGTGGGCCTTGTGCAGCAAGGCCGCGCTTGTCGAAATCGACCAGGTCTTCACCCGGAGCACCCCACCGCGGTCGGAGGGTTGCTGCTCAGCCAACCGGGGTTTGGCGCTGAGACTCATGACCTGCGTCGACAGTAGCCGAACGCACGCCGATCGTCCAACGTCGAGCCAGTGAGGCGTACGTCACTGGCCGTGGCCGTAGCGGCACGTGTATTCGTCGAGCCCCGCCATGACCTGCCACCACATCGAGGCCGGTGCGGCGGTGTCGACGCAGCGATGCACGAGGGTGGCGAGACTGTGGTCCGGGTCAGCCGCCCAGGCGCGGTGGAGCGCCGCCATGGCCCGTGTCCCCTCGCCCATCTGCCACGCCACGAGGGCGGCGACTGCGGCGACCGGAGCCACAGCGTCCTGCGGAGCACGTCGGACGCACTCACTCACGACCGCCCAGGTCCGCCGGTCACCGATCTCGCCGACACGCTCGCCCACCGTGATGCGCCAGAGCACGACATCCCTGACCCGGATGTCCCCCATTCCGGCGACCAGCGCGGCAACATCGGCCCCGGTCAACGGAGACTCGGCGGCCAGGATCACCATGCACTGCTCGATCGCGCAGTCCCGCCAGTTCTCGAGATCGGCTGCCGACGCGTCCGTCGGGGGCACGGGGGCCAGGGACAGGTCGGGCAGTGCGTCGGCGGCGGGGGCGAGCTCCGCGACGACCGCCTCCCGATCGTCGGCGGGCGCGATGCCGTCGGCGACCAGCTCGGCCACCGTGGCGCAATAGGTGTCGAGCACATGGGGCTCGCAGTGATCGGTGCATTCCAGACCACGCCACGACGTGCCGACACACTCCCCCGCCCAGTCGATCGTGAGCCCACGGTCCAGGAAGGCGATGCACAGTCGGGTGATCGCCCCCCAGTCGGCCGCCCGGGGGTCCACCGCGGCGAGCAGCACCGAGACCGCGTCACAGTTGTGGGCCCGCTGGGCGAGGGTGTCGGCCACATCGTCGACGGCGAGCCGCGTGGTGTCCCAGTCGACCCGGGAGCTCAGCCGCATCCCGGATGCGGAGTCGAAGAACAGGCACACGAGGCTGTCGGTGGGGTGGTACCCGAGCAGGTACGGGATGGCGGGCAGCAGTTGTTCCGGCCGCCGCCCGAGTGTGCGGGAGACGGGACAGTAGGTGGTGTTGCTCATGACCCCACCCTCGGTGCGCGACAGCGGGTGACGGATGAGCGCCCGGGAGAGGTGGATGACACGACCCCGGGACCGGTTGGGGACACACCCGTGTCGGTAGGTGACGCGGCCTGACGGTCCCGATACGTTCTGGCCAGAGCCCGGTCGTCTGGCAGAGGGGAAGCTGCCCGGTGACCGGGCTCGTCCATGTCCCGGCCGCGACCCCGGGTCAGGCCGCGGCAGCCTTCTCCGCCTTGCGCCGCCGCCGGTTGATGTCCCACCGCCAGTAGAAGATCATGATGAGCCCGATGGCCATCTGGGGGATGTAGGACGCGGCCCGCCACACGAGGTCCGCCGCAGTCGCCGCGCCGTTGTCCACCCCGAAGGTGGTGAGCAACCCGATCAGGACCGCGTCGACGGTCCCCAGCCCACCGGGGGTGACGGGGATCATGATGCCGAGTTGAGAGATCGCCCAGCAGCCGTAGGCGATCCAGATCGTCGGCATGCCCACGTCCTTGGTGACCCCGAGGAGTGCCATGTAGAGGATGAGGAACTGCGACCAGGACACCGCGATCTGGGACAGTGTGATGACGTGCCACCGCCGGGCCACCAGCTCGACGATGTCGTGGCGCAGTTTCAGGATCTGACCCTTGATGTCGAGGGTCGTGTCCTTCTTGAACTTGTGGATGACACCGTTGACGACCTTGTCGGCCCAGTTCCCGACCTTCTCGGCGTTGCTCTCCGACCGCAGGATGATGGCGAACAGACCCACCACGACGACCAGGACGACGACCCCGATGACCGCGCCGAGCACGTAGTTGCCGGCCGCCTCGCCGCTGAGGGTGAGCGCCAGGATGCCGGTCACGGGGAGGAACAGGGTGACGAAGACGCTCCAGAGACCGGTGGCGCCGATCGCGGCCGTGGCCACCGTGGGGGTCGCCTGGTAGGAGGTCAGCTGGGCGTACTGGAGCCCGAGCCCGAAGGCGCCACCGGCCGGGATGCCGTTGGAGACCGCGAACGCGGACTGGTTGACGATGAAGCCTTCCTTGTAGCGCAGGCCAGGGGTCGCGGCCACGAAAGGCCAGCCGTAGACGAAGAGGTACCAGATGGTGGCGGCGACGAGACCGGCGATCGCCAGTGCACTCATCGCGCTGATGTAGTCGGCCGCCTCGGAGTAACTGCCGATCTGGGGGATGACGCGGGTGAACACGATCGCGAGGAAGACCACCGCGACGATGGCGCCGATGATCGTCTTCTTACGGTCGATCCCGCCGGCACCGATGCTCTGCCGGGCTTCCTCGTCGGTGAGTTGACCCGATGCCGAACCGTCGGCGGGGGCGCTGTCCGGGGCCTCGGCCGGTCGGTCGTCAGCTGGTTGCTCTGCTGTGGTCACGCCCCGATGCTAGGGGGTGCGCCCGGTCGCCACCGCCACCGCACTCGATCGGGCTCAGCGCAGGGCATCGGCCGCCAGGTACTTCTTCAGGGTGCGGGCGAGCCGATTGATCGCCCGCACGTGGGCGGAATCGCCGTCGGTCTGCACCTCCGCCGGACCGGCGGTGGTGATGATCGCCACGGCGTAGCCGTCCAGGATGCCCATCTGCCGGGTCTCGGTGTACGGCTCGAGCCAGCCTCCCTTGAAGTTCTTCGCACCGACCTGGCCGAGGCCCCAACTGTGCTCCTCGATCGGTCGCATGGTGCGGAGCAGATAGGCGCTCGTGCGATCGTTGACGACCTCCCCGTTGGCGAGGGCCGCCATGAAACGGACCTGGTTGCGCAGGGACCAGTACATGGAACCCTCTCTGATGCTGGGAGCCGTGGTGTCGTCATCACCGATCGAGCGCAGGATGGCGGTCATCGGCGGACCCGACCCCCCCGGGATCCTGCCCCGCATCTCGAGCAGGGCATCCATGTCAGACGCGGTCAGGGCTCGTCGGACGAGTGACCGCTCGTAGGGATCGAGGGCACGCGGGTCACCTCCGGCGACCTCCTGCACGAAGGCAGCGGCGACGAGAACCTTCGACGTGGACCAGGCGTTGGCAGTCTCGACGTCACCGATGACCTTCACCCGCTGGGGATCCTCGAGGGGGGCGAAGGCGATGGCGTTGCGGGTGTCGCCCTTCAGGTCGGGCAGCGTCGGCGTCGGTGTCGGCGTGGGCTCCGGGGAGAAGGTGCGATAGGTCGGCGACGGGGACGTCACCGGACTGGAGGGGACGGGAACCGGGGGCGAGGGCTGGGGATCCGTGGCGCAGGCACCGAGGATGAGGACGGCAGCGGCCGTCGAAGTGGCGGCCAGGCCACGCGAGGCTTGTGTCTTCATCCGCGTACCACTTCCTTCCCCTGGCTCCGCGAGGTTTCCCGCCGCGGCGCCGCCCGAAACCCTGACCGCCGACGACGCGGGCGGCACGGGACACCAGGCGTGCCGTCAGCCGCGGCCCCGACGGGTGTCCACCCGTGGGACCCGGTGCCGCACGCTGACGACCTGCTGGAAGGTGGGGCGGTTCTGGAAGGCGAAGGACGAAGGGGTACCGATGGCGGATGTGATCCGGTAGCGGTTACGGTCGAAGCACGCCGGCTGGGGGTCGTCGCTGCATGCCCCCCGCCCGTACAGGTCGGCGGGAGAGACGGTGATCGCCTCCGCCAGGGTGTCGCGCACCATGGTCCGGCATGCCTCGGGGTCGCCGCCGCCGCAGAACTCCGCCCCGAGCGAGCGCGACGCCCGCCCCTCGAGCACGGCGGCGAGGTCCCGGTCCACGTAGCCCCACCATCCGTCGGCGAAGCCGGGCGCACGCGGCGACCGCCCCTCGGGGACGTCGCCGGTGCTCATGATCGATTGGATCTCGTCGTACGCCTCGTCGCCCAGTCCGGGACGGAACTGACCCGCCACGAGACGCGGCCACCAGGCGTCCATGATCTCGATGGCGCGGTTGTGCTCGTACCGCCCGTCACCGTCGAGATCCCGGCGATACGAGCCTGCGGCCCGCCACTCCCGCAACTGGTCCACCGCGTCGGCGAGCACCGGGTCGGCCGGGGACCCGATGGCGTCGAGCAGTCGGGGCAGCAACGCGGATCCCCGGATGTCCTCGGTCGCCGGCAGCGCCATCGCCTTGACCAGTTCAGCCCTGCTCACGGTGCCACGGCGGATCTCACCGGACACCCGCCGCTCGATCATCTGCGAGCGGTAGATCGGGCCGTACCCCCACTGGTCGTCCGCCGCCGCCCAGTCCCGCGCGGGCTTGTTGTTCCACGACACGAGCAGCCGTGGGTTGATGTCACGGGGATGAGCAGCGAAGGGAAGGGTGCGTGACGACCACGTACGGGGGTCCCAGCCACGCCAGTCGTAGCGCCCGGTGCCGAGCACGGGGAAGTCCGGTGATGTCCGGCGAGCACGCTGCGGGTAGGCGCCGGACAGGAAGTAGGCGATGTCGTCGTGGTCCGCGTAGGACCAGTTGAACGTGAAGGAGATCCCCGCAGCGGCGCGCTGGAAGGACCGGGGTCCGCGGACGTGTCGCGGGTCGTTCAGCGCGGAGAACCCGATCGCGGACTCCGCCTCGTGCATGTAGGTGGTTCGAGCCAGGGCGAAGGCCACGCGTTTCCCGCCGACCCGCCCGTAGGACTGGACGAGTCCGTGGACCGTCCGATACGTCGTGAGGGTCGCCGAGCCCGCGGGGGTGGGATCGATCGGGCTGGGAGTCCATGTGTTGCGCCGGACCAACTTCTCCATCGGACGGCACTCGCCCTTGTACCGGTACCGATGGTCGCTTCCACCGCAGAGGACCTCCGCGAACACATCGCTATTGTCCGACCCGGCCGAGGTGGCGCTCCACGCGTAGTCACGCCCGTGGCCCATCTGGACATACACGTTGACCCCGGCGAACGCGACGCCCCGCGCATCGATACCGGGGCCGTGGAGTTCCTGCTCGACGAGGATCTGGGGCAGCCAGTACCCGACCTGGGGACCCATCACCGCCACGGGACGTCCCGTGGCCGAGTGACGTCCCGGGACGAGTTCCCAGTTGGACGTGTGGCGGTCCGCCCGCAGATCGGCCAGTCCCTCGACGAATCCGCCGGCCGTGGCGCCCGATGATGACGTCGGGCCGACGGCCGCGGCGTCGGCGCCGCCTCCCGACACGATCGGGGCCGGGGCGACACTGCCGTGATCCGGCATCGCCAGACCGCGGGGGGCGAAGGGGTCACCGGTCATGTAGGGGAAACTGCGGCGGGTCGTGACCGGCGCCTTCGGGTCGTTCTTGGAACGGAATCCCTCCCAGACATTGCGAGCACGCTTCTCACCGAACACACGCCGCAGCGCGGTGTAGACCTCCCCCGCCTGCACGGAGGCACCTCCCCCACGGCCGAAGATCCCCCCGACCAGCGATGCGGTGGCGATCACATCGGTCGCCCGCCAGTTCTCGACCTCCTTGCCGAGCAGACTGTATTCGGCGGGCATCAGCGACGGATCCTTCCGCGCTTCCCGGATGTAGGCGTTCACGCCCTTGGTGTAGGACCGGAGTTCGCCGATGATCCGCCGACCCCCGGGGTTCTCGGCGAACATGCGGATCTGTCGCCGCAGGTCGGCCTCGGTATACGCCGCGAAGCGCCACTGGTCCTCGTCGGCCGCCAGGCTGCCGCCGCCGAGGAACGACGAGAGGGTGGCGCGGCCGGTGTTGCGCAGGACGTCCATGAGGAACAGCCTGTCGGCGGCCCCTGCATAACCGGCGCCGAAGGTCGTGTCACGACGCGTCGTGCCGTAGATGCGTGGAACCCCCCACCGTTCGTCCCGGACGATCGTGACCCCCGGCCGCGGCCGGACGAGGTCGGCCCGGTCACCGGCGCGCACCCCGAACGTGGCGTCCTTGAAGTAATCGTCGACCGACGAGTCGGTCAGATCGGGGGCCGCGTCGAGCAGTCCTTCGTACAACGGCTGCTGGTTGTCCCACCAGCGCGGTACGGATCCGGTGGACAGATAGGAGCGGAAGTCGGTCAGGGAGTCCACACCGTTGGACCCCGGGGGCAGGATGTTGCGGAAGCCGCCGCCGTCATGGTGTCCATGGGGCTGCGGTTCCGCAGCCGCCGCAGGGGTGGCCCCGACAAGCAGCACTCCCGCAAGGACGGCGATGATCGGACGGCGGCGGTCCGTGACTCGACCCATGACTGTGACAGTAGACAGTCCCGGGCGCCTTCAGCAGGTTCTTGCGATGGGCACCTACTCGGACTGACGATCGGGGGCGCCTTCCGGCTGATCGCGTGCGGAGTCCTCGACATCCGTGGGGAACCGCCGGCCGTAGGCGGCCACCGCCGTCGGCAGGGTCGGGTACATGTCGTCCTCGCCGATCGCTTTCGCGACGCCGTGGTCGCGCATCGGCAGCAGGACGTCGTTCTTGACCCTGGCGAGCCAGAGCTCGGTGCCCTGCTTCTGCAGGGAGGTGTGGAGCTCTCTGAGCATGTCCAGCGCTGTCGAGTCGAGTTCGACGTTGGCCTCCATGTTGAGGATGACGACCTTGGTCCCGGGTGGCGACGCCTCCATGACCTTCTTGTAGAAGTCGAACGCATTCATGAAGAACAGGGGCGCGTCGTAGCGGAAGACGACGAGACCGGGGATCGTGATCGCTTCCTCGAAGTCGTCGACGTCATGCATCCCGGCCCGGTCGGGCACGTAACCCAGGACACCGTCATGGGGACGGGCGAGCCGCGCCATGAACTCCGCCACGGACAGCGCGATCGCGATGATGACGCCCGGCAGGATGCCGAACACGATCACCGACACCGTGCAGATCGCCGCGATCGCCGTCTCCCGCTTCCGGAACCGCAGGAGCGATGCCCACTCCCCCGGCTCGATCAGGCTTATCGCGGCGAAGACGATGACGCCGGCCAGCCCCGCGATCGGGACGGCCGAGATCACTCCGGGGAACAACAGCGGTCCGGCCAGTAGGACGAGCAGGACGAAGATCGAGTAGAACCGCGTGGTGGCGCCGGCGGCGACGGCGAGCGCGGTGCGCGACGACGAGGCGGACATCGGGTACCCACCCGTCAGCCCGGTGGCGGCCTGGACTCCCGCGAGCGCCCGCATCTCCGACCTCGGATCGGGTGGCACCCCATCGGCGAACGCGCGCGAGGTGACCATCACGTCGGTGTAGGAGACAACAGCGATCGACAGGGCCGGGACGAGGAGCGCCTCGATGACGTCGAGGTTGACGGTCCCGAGTTCGGGCCGGGGCAGCGCCAACTCGACGGGGCCGACCGTGGGGACCTCCCACATCATCCCCAGGAGGACCGCGACGATGAGTCCGATCAGCGGTCCCGGGATCTTGGGGTTGACGAACTTCAGGACGAGCGCGATCGCGGCGACGATGCCCGCGATCGCCACCGTGTACCAGTTGGGGATCTGCCACTGGGTGTTCCACAACCCCAGCAGGGAGGACGTGTCCACGTCGTAGCCGAGGATCTTGGGCAGTTGCGACAGCAGCATGAGGATCGCGACGCCGGTGAGGTACCCGACGAGGATCGGACGCGACAGCAGATCCGCCAGGAACGACGCCTTGAGCAGCCATCCCACGCCCAGGATGACGCCGACCATGAGGCTCGTCAGCCCGAGCGCCGTGAGGGTGGGCACCCCCATGCTGGCGGCCACCGGGCCCACCGCCGCCGCAGCCATCAGCGCCACCGTCGACTCAGGGCCGAGGGACATGTGCTTGCTGCGCCCGAGGATCATGTAGACGATCAGCGGGATCGCCGCGACACTCAGGCCGGTCGCGGCATCGATACCGGCCAGCTCCCCGTAGGCCATCGCCTGCGGGATCATGTAGGCACCGACCGATACACCCGCCAGGATGTTGCCCGGAGTCAGGATCGCCCTGCGGAACCGGGCGCCGAGCCCGGGCGTCCCGTCAGTCGCTTCTCCCGGACCCACTGCCATGGGTGCAGCCTAGAGATGAACGCGCTCTGAACACGACATGAACGACCAGCGTCACCGGTACGTCGCCGCGCAGCACGTCGGGTGTCACCGCACGAAGGCGCAGGTGCGGTTCCCGGTGGGCGAGCGAGTGAGAACGAACCGGTCGATCGGGTCGTTCACGCACGCACTGTCCACCTGGTGCCAGATGACATGCTGACCGCCCCGATACCTGATGAAGCCCGACGCGGGGAACGCGCGGTGCATGCGCTTGGCCCAGACCAACGGAGTCGCGCTGTCATGGGTGGCGTTGGCCACCACGACCGGTACGTCGCGCAGGATCCTGCGATCGGCGCGCGTGACGTGGGGGACGGGCTGCGGGTGGATGTCGAGGCCCGCGCAGCCGATCATGTAGTCGGCGGTCAGCGAGCCACCGTAGATCGGCGCGACCTCCGCGTTCTTCCGGATCACCGCCAACTGCTGGGCGCGGGTCGGGCGGTCCCCGTAGTCCAGGCAGTTGACGACGGAGAAGGCGCCGCCCTGGTTGCTGTTGTCCGGCAGCACCACCAGCGCGGCTCGCTTGTCGGGATCGGTCTCGGCTTCCGCGATGGTCGTGTTGGAGTCCGCGAGCAGGTCCCACATGCCACTGGAACCGAGCGCCGGGAAGTAGACGTCCAGGTAGGACCACCGTGTGTAGGACGATCCGTCGGGCATCGGGATCGGTCGGCGGGCGAGCA
>CAIWTL010000539.1 GCA_903915555.1 uncultured Micrococcales bacterium
ACCTCGGCCCCCGCCGTCGATTGCGCATCATCACGAACGTGACGTCCGGGGCGGTCCTCGTGGCGATCGTCGCCAGTCTCGCGTCGCTGGACGAGCCCTACACCGGGAGTACCGCCACGGTGACCCCCATCGCGATGGAGTCGGCTCTCCTGTCCCTGCAGGATGCCCACCCCGCCGAGGACTGGAGCCCGTGTCCCCGCCTCGCCGAGGACGCGGTGGAGACCGTCGGCTGATCGCGGCGGCCACCGCCCGGTCACATTCCGGTCAACTGCAACAGTCCCGGGCGGGGGCCGTGCCATAGTGCTGCGGGGCGCGGCGTGACCGGCTCCGCCATCACCTGGAGGGTTCGGACATGGCCATGAGCCGCGAGACGCTCGAGCAGTTGCGCGTCGACCACAAGGAGAAGTTCGTCCTCGCGGATCACGATCCCTCGTGGCTTCCGCCGGCGGCCGAGGAGATGTCCAAGAGCAAGCGCAAGGAACTCGCCGAACAGATGCTCGAGGAGAACCGAGCCGAACTGGCGGAAGCCCAGGACCTCCTCTACGCCGATGACCGCTACTCGTTGCTGCTCGTGTTCCAAGCGATGGACGCCGCCGGCAAGGACAGCACCATCAAGCACGTCATGAGTGGTGTGAATCCGCAGGGATGCAACGTCACCTCCTTCAAGAAGCCCAGTGACGAGGAGCTCGACCACGACTTCCTGTGGCGCTGCAACAAGGCCCTGCCACCCCGGGGGAACATCGGGATCTTCAACCGCTCCTACTACGAGGAGGTGCTCGTCACGAAGGTGCATCCCCAGATCCTCGACAGCCAGCGCCTTCCGGTCAGTGCCCGCGGCAAAGCGTTCTGGCAGGCGCGCTACGACGACATCAACGCCTTCGAGCGACACCTCGTGCGCAACGGCACCGTCATCCTCAAGTTCTTCCTGAACGTGTCCAAGGAGGAGCAGAAGAATCGGTTCCTGGCCCGTCTCGACACCCCGGAGAAGAACTGGAAGTTCTCGGCCGCCGACATCCGGGAGCGGGCCCGATGGGACGACTACCAGGCTGCCTACGAGGAAGCCATCAATGCGACCTCGACCCCCTGGGCGCCGTGGTGGGTCATCCCCGCCGACCGCAAGTGGGCGATGCGCACGGCGGTGTCGGACATCGTGACGACCACGATCACGGGCCTCGACCTGCACTACCCCGAACTCAGTGACGCCCAACGGGAGGAACTGGCCACCGCGCGAGCGGAACTGGAGGCTGAGTGAGACTCGCAGGAGTCGTCGGCCTGGCGTTGCTGTTGGCGGCCTGCTCGGCCACCGGGGAACCGAGCCCGGACGCTTCGCCGTCGCCCGCACCCGTCGGGGCGGTCTCGATCTCGACCACCGAGCCGGCACAGTTGCTGCTGCCCGCCATGGCGTCGGAGAGCGGAACGGGCGATGCCGTCGATGCGATGTGGACCGGGCTCGTCGACTATGACCCCGCCACTGCCCAGCCCCGTCTCGCCCACGCCGAGTCCATCACGAGCGACGACAACCTCACGTGGAAGGTCGCGCTCAAGCCGGGCTGGACGTTCCACGACGGCACCCCCGTGACCGCGGCCTCCTACGTCGACGCGTGGAACTGGGCCGCGGCCTGCCAGAACGAGGCGGCCAACCAGTCCTTCTTCGGGCCGTCCGGTGCCGACATCGCGGGATTCGAGCAGACAGCGGGCAGCGTGAAGGCGAATGGGCGCGTCACATGCCCGGGGCAGCAGGTGCCGCTGACCGGTCTGACGGTGGACGACGACCTGCATTTCACCATCCGGCTGGCGCGACC
>CAIWTL010000540.1 GCA_903915555.1 uncultured Micrococcales bacterium
CGGTCCGTAACGGATGTCCCGTCCGGGGGTCGATGAGATTGTGGGCCGGCCCTCGTTAGGTGTGCCACACACGGCGCCGACGACTGCTCGTGGCCAGGGCCCCCTGGGTGAGGCGCACCGAGATGGGAGGCCCCGACTCCGACTCGTTCCCGATACCGATCTCCCACGGCTCGGCGCGCCGACCCCTCACCCGCAGGTCGCCACCGAGGTTGACCAGGCAGGCGTCGGCGCCACGTTCCATGATCTCCGCCGACACGATGTCGGCGGCGAGCCCTTTGCCCAGCCCTCCGCTGTCCAGGTGCGCCCCCTCGGCGAACCGGACGGATCTGGTGCGTCGGTCCAGGGACCTCACCGGGCGCCGGACGGCCGGGCGCGCAGGCTCCCGTCGCTGGGTGGACGTGATGTCGGCGAAGTCCCGGTCATACCCGGCGGCACGCACCTGATCGGCCATGAAGGGGTCGAACATGCCCTTGGTGAACCGGCGTGCGACGAGCCCCCGGACGAGCAGCAGCCAGGTCTCCGGTGTCATCCGCCCGCCCCCGGCCCGGTTGAGGCGCATCACATGGCTGTCGGGGTCGAACCGGGTCCACATCACCTGCAGGTCGGCGATGCGTTGCTCGGCGTGTGAGACGAGCCCGCGGGGGCCCTCCACGATGACGTGGCACTCGGTCCCCATGGCCGGGAACGTTCGTTCCCAGCGCTGCGTGACGAGGGTCAACTGCCGCGGCTGTTGGAGTCCCGATGGTCGTTCTGGCTGCGCTCCTCGCAGTGGTCGTACGCCCGCTGCTCGGTGCCGACACAGACCTCGTAGTAGGTCGGCCCGCTGGACTCGCCGCCGGCCTGCACGTCCTCGAAGGTGCTGCCCTTCTTCGCGGTCATGCCGTAGTCGGAGCCGCCCCAGCCGCCCCAGCCGCCGCCACCGCCGCCGGACTTCTTGATCGTGAAACCGTTGTTCTGCGCCTGCGTCTGGTACTTGCTGACGACCTGCTTGGGCGACATCCCGATCTTGTAGCGCGCGTACTCGGCACCCGCTGTCTTGTGGTTGCTCAGGAGCTTGGCCCCCGCCGGCGCTTTGGGCAGCGTCGCCGAGCCACCGGTCGCGGCCTTGGTGGGGGCCTCGGTCGGCACAGCGGTCGGCGCCTCGGTCGGCAGTTGGCTGGGAATCTCGCTGGGGGCCGCGGTGGGCGTCACAGCCGGGGTGGAACTGCTCGACGAACAGCCGGCGGCGGCGAGGGCCACGCCGGTGATGCCGGCCGCCAGGAGCAGTGAACGGGTCGCCATGATGCCTCCGGGGTTCAGGTGTCCTGTGACCCTACCGGACGGCTCGGTGCGTCGTGGGCGGAGCGGCTGAACTGAGGGGATCAGGGGATGACGGTCGTCGAGTCGGGCAGCCGGTTCTCCTTGGGGAGGTCCAGGTCGCCGGTGACGGCCGGCCGCTGGGGAACTGCGACAGACACCGACTTCGGGGCGTAGGCCAGCAACTGCTGGACGACGCGAGCCTTGAGTTCATCCTCGCCGGTGCGCCCCCAGTCGACAGCGGTTCCGTCGTCCAGTGCCATCGCGATGTCCCCGGTCGGGGACACCGTCGTGTCCTTGACGCGGCCCCGCAGTTCGGGACTCATGGCGGCCAGGGCCACCACTCCCGCACGGGCGTCCGGTCCGGTCACCGCGGGAAGGCCCTGGGGCCGGTCGGGCTGCTCACTGATGACGTCTCCCCGCTGATCCAGCACGACCCAGCCGGTGGCGGACTGCGTGGCGGCGAAGGGGACACGCTCGAGGACCACGAGGTCGACCGTGAAGGGACGCTGGAGGACGACGTCCACCGCCTCGACCCCCGGGACGGCCACGACCCGTTCGGTGACCCCCGTGGTGTCGATGTCCCGGATCGCGGTTCCTGTGCTGATCCCCGCTGCCGTCAGGATCTCGGCCTGCTTGGCGGGCGACGCGCCTGTCACGGTGACCGCACGAACCGGGACCGGGGAGTACCACGAGAGCAGCCACGCGAACCCGACGACCACGACGACCGCCAGTACGGCGAAGACCACGAGCCTCACCGGGACCCTGCGCCGGGGCCGGGGCGCCTGCAGCGGCGTGGTGGTGGGGGTATCTGTGCTCGTGGCGCTCATCGGTCCTCCAACCGTTCCCGCAGCAGGGCCAGCACTTCGGGGCCGAGCAGGGAGATGTCCCCGGCCCCCAGCGTCATGACGAGGTCCCCGGGTCGGGCGCGGTCCGCCAGATGCCCCGCGACCCTGCTCCACGACGGTTCGAAGACGACGTGCTCGACGGGGAGCGGAACATTCGCCGCCATCGCCTGACCGCTGGCTCCGGGGATGGGCTCCTCGCCCGGTGCGAACACCTCCAGGACCACGACGTCGTCCGCGATGCCCAGCGCCTCCCCGAACTCCCGGGAGAACATGGCGGTCCGGTAGTAGTGATGAGCCTGAAAGGCGACGACGAGCCGGCCGTCGCCGACGAACTCCCGGGCGGCGGTGAGGGTCGCCTCGAGTTCGGTCGGGTGGTGGGCGTAGTCGTCGTACACGCGGACCCCCGCGACCTCTCCCCGGAACTCGAACCGGCGCCGGGTTCCGGTGAAGGCCGACAGGCCGGCTCTCACATCGCCCGAGGAGAACCCCAGTCCGACGCATGTCGCCAGGGCGGCGGTGGCGTTGAGCGCGTTGTGCCGCCCCGGCACCTGCAACACGATGTCACCCAATCTGACGCCGCGGTGGATGACGTCGAAGCGGTAGCCGGCCTTCTCGCTGCCGAGGATCTCCGTGCGGAAGTCCGCGGCGGGATCGGTGCCGTAGGTGACCACGGTGGTGCCCCGGGCGCGGGCCCGTTCGGCGACGGCCACACTTCCCCCCTGGTCGAGGCAGACCACGGCGAAGCCACCCTGCGGCGTCACGAGGTCGACGAAGCGGTCGAAGGCATCCTCGAGGGCGGCGAAGTCCCCCCAGTGATCGAGATGGTCGGGTTCGACGTTGGTGACGACCACCGCCGCGGGCGCCATGTGCAGGAATGCACCATCGGACTCGTCGGCCTCGACCACGAAGAAGTCGCCCATCCCGGTGTGGGCGTTGCTGCCCAGGTCGTTGACCTCACTGCCGATGGCGAAGGACGGATCCACGCCGCAGTGCTGGAGAGCGACGGTGATCATCGACGTGGTGGTCGTCTTCCCGTGGGTTCCTCCCACCCCGATCACCCGATGGTCGGCCATGACCATCGCGAGCGCCTCCGCACGGGACAGGACCGGGATGCCCCGCTCACGGGCAGCCACGATCTCCGGGTTGTCATCGGGGATGATCGGGGTGTCCACCACCGCGTCGATGTCGGCCGCCAGGTGTTCGGCGTCATGACCGATGAACACGGTGGCGCCCTGGGCGCGCAGGGTCTGCAGCCGCCCGGAGTCGCGCATGTCGCTGCCCGAGACCACGACGCCCCGGTCGATCAGCAACCTCGCGAGACCACTCATCCCGGCACCACCCACACCGACCAGATGAACCCGTCGCAGGTCCGCGACTCCGTTCATCGTGGCCCTCCAGCCGCATCCGTCACCATGTCCGCCAGCCGCGCGGCGCCGTCCCGGATACCGTAGGCGGCCGCGCGCCGGCTCATGTCCGCCAACCGCCCCGGGCGGTCGAGGACCTCCCGGACCGCCGCGTCCAGCAACTCACCGGACAGTGCGGCGTCCTCGATCATGATGCCACCCCCCGCCGCGACCACCTGCTCCGCATTGAGCCGCTGCTCCCCGTTGCCGACGGGGTAGGGGACGTAGACGCAGGGAAGCCCCACCGCCGCGACCTCGGCACAGGTCATGGCCCCCGACCGGCAGACGGCGAGATCGGCCGCCGCATAGGCGAGGTCCATCCTGTCGATAAAGGAGACCGGGTGGTAGCCGGGCAACTGATCCGCCTCGGTCTCCTTGCCCGGGCCGACCGCGTGGAGGACCTGGACACCCGCCCCGGTCAGGGCGGGGAGCGCCTGCTGCAGTGCGGTGTTGATGGATGCGGCGCCCTGGGAACCCCCGAAGACCAGCAGGACCGGACCCTCGGGGTCCAGGTCGAAGAAGTCCCTGGCCGCCGCGCGGGTGGCCCCCCGATCCAGGTCGGCGATCGCCCGGCGCAGCGGGCAGCCCAGTCGGCGCGCGTGCGGGAGGCTGCCGGCATAGTTCTCGGCGACGTGGGGGGTCAGCCGCGCCCCGAGCCGGTTGGCGAGCCCCGCCTTGGCGTTCGCCTCGTGCACGACGAACGGCACGGCCGCCCGACGGGCCGCCAGGTAGGCGGGGGTCGAGACATAACCACCGAACCCGACGAGTACGTCGCAGTCGGCGAGGATCTCCCGCGACTGGTCCACACTGCGGCGCAACCGGGCCGGCACCCGCAGCAGGTCTGCGCCCGGTCGGCGGGGAAGGGGAACCGGGTCGATGAGGTCCAGCCGGTACCCGCGGCGTGGCACCAGGTCCGTCTCCAGCCCCTTGCTGGTGCCGATCACCACGATGTCGGTCCCGGGGTCGCGGCGGCGCATCTCGTCGGCCAGGTTGAGCGCCGGTTCGATGTGGCCGCCGGTCCCTCCCCCGGCGATGGCGACCCGAAGGGCATTCATCAGGCGACTGATCCGGACTGCACCTGCTGCGCCCGGCGCCGCAGCTGCGCCGGATGCCGCCGGGCCGCCCCGAGGAGCAGACCCAAGGCGGCCAGCAGCGGGATGAGGGATGAGCCGCCGTAGGACACCATCGGCAGCACCACACCGGTGATGGGAAGCATCTTCAGCGCGGCGCCGATGTTGGTGATGACCTGGACGATGAGCCACGCCCCGGTCCCGGCTGCCAGCAGCCGGGTGAATCGGTCGGGGGACTCCTTGGCGAGGCGCAGGATCGAGAAGACCAGCACCGAGAAGAGGGCGAGCACCGTGACCGTCCCCACCAGACCGAGTTCCTCGCCGATCACGGGGAAGATGAAGTCGGTGTGGGCGGCGGGAAGGCTGCCCCACTTCTCCCGGGAGGCCCCGATCCCGGTGCCGAACCAGCCCCCGGTCCCGAGGGCGTAGGTGCCCTGGGTGACCTGCCATGCGCCGTCGAGGGAGTCGGCGTTCGAGTCGAGGAATGAGGTCCATCGCCGCATCCGGTACGGCGTCGTGATGGAGGCGAAGAGAACCCCGGTGAGTCCCACGATCGCGGCGCCGGCGAAGAGTTTCCAGGGCGCCCCGACCGCGTAGAACAGCCCGAGCACGATCATCGCCACGATCATGGCGTTGCCGAAGTCGCCCTCGAGGAAGATCAGGAACACGATCAGCCCACCGACCGGGGCGAGGGGGACGAGCAGGCTCGGCCAGTCCGTGACCGGGCGGTACTTGCGGGTGAGGACATCGGCGCCCCAGACCAGCAGCGCCAGCTTCGCGATCTCGGAGGGCTGCAGACGGAACGGGCCACCGAGGTCGATCCAGTTGCGCTGGCCGTAGACCTCCACACCGATCCCCGGTATCAGGACGAGGACGAGGAGGAGCAACGCCAGCGCCATCAGGGGCCACGCGAGGTTGCGCACCGTGGCCGCGGGCAGCCGCGATGCCACGACCATCGCCACCAGCCCCAGCGCGGCGTAGAGCGCCTGCTTCGAGGCCAGGTCGGCGCTCCCCCCGGTCTCCCGGATGCTGTCGATCGCCGAGGACGACCAGACCATCACGACGCCGAGGACGAGCAGGAAGAGGGTCGATCCCAGCATGAGGTAGTAGATGCTGGCCGGATGGCTCGACAGGCGGTCGCGCAGCGTCTCGTCGTCGGGTCCGGTCCGGACGTCGGCCATGCGCGCTCCCTACGTGTCGTCCGCGAGCCGGGCGACCTCGTCCGCGAACAGGCGGCCACGCTGTGCGTAGTCGGAGAACATGTCCCACGACGCGCAGCCGGGTGCCAGCAGAACGGTGTCGCCCGCGCGGGCGAGGTCGGCGGCGGCGGCCACGACCTCGGCCATGGCACCAGTGTCCGTCGTCGTCACCGTGACGACGGGAACGTCGGGGGCGTGTCGCTGAAGTGCCTCGGCGAGGACCTCACGGTCGCGGCCCAGGAGGACGACCCCTCGCATCCGGTCCGCCGCCGCGAGCACCAGGTCGTCGAACCGCTGGCCCTTCGCCAGTCCGCCCGCGATCCAGACGACGGGCCGGTAGGACCGCAGCGACGCGAGCGCCGCGTGCGCGTTCGTGGCCTTGGAGTCGTCCACGTAGGCCACGCCCCCCACGGTCCCCACGTCGGCGATCCGATGGCCGGCGGGGGTGAACCGACGCAGGCCCTCGGCCACCTCGGCCGGGCTCACCCCGTAGGCACGGGCCAGTGCCGCGGCAGCCAGCGCGTTGGCGACGTTGTGCGCGGCGGCCGGCTGGACGTCCGACACGAGGGCCAGCTCCGCGGCGTGGGTCGCTCGGTTCTCGACGAAGGCACGGTCCACGAGGTACTCGTCGAC
>CAIWTL010000541.1 GCA_903915555.1 uncultured Micrococcales bacterium
GCGGTGATCTGGCGGCGGCGCGGGACAGTTCGAAGGACGCCGCAACCGCACTGCGCGACGCGGAGCGGGACGAGTCCGCCGCGGCCGCCGATGTGCGTGCGACCGATGCCCGGTACGAGAAGGCGCAGGACGTCTACAAGGAGGCGCTCAAGGAATCCCTCGCCGGCGGTCCCCCCATCTCCCAGGGACCTGCGGCCGAGGTGGTGTGGACCACCCTCAAGAAGGAAGGCTTCTCCGAGGAGTCCATCGCCGGGATCCTCGGGAATCTCCAGCAGGAGTCCGGGGTGGACCCGACCGTGGTTCAGAGCAACGGCGTGGGACACGGCCTCGCGCAGTGGTCGGCGGGGGGGCGGTGGGACAACGGGCCCGAGAGCCTGATCTCCTACGCCTCGGCCAACAGCATGGATCCCTGGGACGCCCGCACGCAGGTGCGGTTCATGGTCTACGAGATGCAGAACGGCTGGGGTGGGTTCGACGTCGAGATGTTCAAGGACATGACCGACGTCCTGGACGCCACGGTCTACTTCCATGACGTCTACGAGGCGTCCGCGGACAGCGCGGACTTCGTCCGGGCGGTCCGCGGGTCCTACGCCCTGCAGTGGTACGCCCGCCTCAGCTGACCGCCATGACCCCCGACGTCGAGGCACTGGGCGCAGCGGTGCTCAGCCGCTACTCCCCCGACGAGTTCCCCGCCCTGTGGCAGATCATCTCCTCGGGTGAACGCCCGATCGACGGCCTACGCGTGCTGGACTCCTTCCCCGTCTTCCACAACACGCTCGCGCACCACTGGGCGATGCTGGCGGCGGGGGCCGACCTGACCATCCGGGTGGGCACCGGGATCCCCGACGACCCGGCGGTCACGGGACTGCTGGCCGAGTGGGGGATCCCCGTGGTGAGCCGCACGGACCCGACGGACACCTACGACGTCGTGCTGGACACCGCGGGCCACAACGCCGGTCAGCCGACCCACCACGGCTATGTCGAACTCACGAAGTCGGGCGAGTCCGTCTATGCGGACTGTGACCGACCGGTGTTCCTCATCGACGCCGGACGCATCAAGTTGATCGAGAACACACTCGGGACCGGGGACGGCTTCGTACGCGCCATGACCCACCTGGGTCACCCGGTCACCCCGGACATGGCGGTGGTGGTCTTCGGCGCCGGCAAAGTCGGACTGGGGACCGTCGGCAGTTGCCGCGCCCTCGGCGCCCCGGTGACGGTCGTCGACAGTGCAGCGCGTCTCGCCGAACTGGAAGCGCACCTCCCCGGTGACGTCACGGCGGTCGCCTCGGAGCAGTATGCGGAGGTGGTGTCGGCCATCACGTCTGCTGGCTGCGTCGTGACGGCCACCGGCGTGCCGGCGGCCCTCTCCTCCTACGCCGATGAGCTCGAGCGCTCGTCCGCTCTGCTGGCGAACATGGGAGCCGACGACGAGTTCGGCGCGGCCGTCCCGCCCGCGCGGGTCCTCCACGACAAGGCGCCCGTGAACTTCGCGCTCCCCGAACCGACGCGGCTGCGTTTCATCGATCCCTCCCTCGCGCTGGCGGTGGTGGGGGCGGAGGCCGTGGCC
>CAIWTL010000542.1 GCA_903915555.1 uncultured Micrococcales bacterium
GAGCTGAGCAGCCCGGAATACAGCTACTCGCACTGGAAGGTCATGGTCCGCGACGCACGGACCTCCGCCCGCCAGGCACTCGTGTGCGACTTCAACCTCGCCCGGAGCTACTTCGGCACCGATCCGGCCTACCCCAAGGAGGGCGGAACCCGCGGGATGGCGGCACTGGACACGGATCCCCGCGACATCGCCGAGATCACGACGTCGTTCGACGCGGACTGGCCGCCCTACGCCGACCAGCCGCCCGCCGACCGTCCGAACCTCGTATGGGCTCCTGCAGGACGCCGCTTCAATCCGCAGGGGAACGCGAAGGCCGCAATCGGGAGTCTGATCACCGGGGCCGTGGAGACGATCGACGCCTACATCCAGGAGTTGCCCGTCCCGGCGGACCTCCTCGGGGCGCTGGTGGAGCGGGCTGAGGCGGGAGTGGCGGTGCGCATCATCGGCAACAAGGGCGGTATGGATGACGCGGTCGGTCGGCTGCAGGCCGCCGGCGCGCAGATCCGTTACGGGCCCGCGGCCCTCGACGGATCCGGCCGACCCATGTACATCCACTCCAAGTCCATCCTGGTCGATGCGGCCACGGATCGCGGTGTCGTCTTCATCGGATCGGAGAACCCGTTCGTGAACATGTCCCTCAACTCGGAACGGGAACTCGGGGTCCTGCTGACCGATCCCACGTCACGCTCCCGCGTCGCCTCGACGTTCGAGCGCGACTTCGCCGCGGCGGATCCGGCATGACCCGCCGCGGACCCGGGACGACGTGGTCTCGCCGCGATGTCCTGCGCCTGGCGGGGCTGACCGCCGTTGTCGGCGCGACAGGGGGTCTCGCCGCCTGCGGTTCCCGCGATGGGGCCGGCCCGGACCCGTCGGCGAGCAGCCCGCCGAGCCCCGCGCCGTCCGGGTCCGCGTGGTCCGGCACCCGTTCGGTCGGCGATGCCCAACAGGCGGCCGACCTCGTCCTTGCCGGCGCGCAGGCGGCGGCAGCGGCCGGGTCGTTCGGCATCGCCGGTGCCATCATCGACAACTCGACCGGCGAGGTCGTCCACCGTATGGAGAACCAGGTGCTGCGACGTCTGCGGCCCACCGTCACCGCCGACTCCGGCGAGACGTTCACGTGGGATCCGACCGCGCACGGAGAACGACAGCTCGTCTATTGGTACTTCGAGAACCGCGACAGGCTCGCGTTGCCGCCGGCCCGTGATCTCACGGTGGTGACGTCGCTCGACCCGTGCGCCATGTGCACGGGCGCCTTGACGACCGCCGGGTTCAATGCCGCCGTCGTCGCCATGGACACCTTCAGCGGCATCAACTTCCGGCAGGACGGCCGCTTCGCCGACCTGCCGCAACCGGTGCGTGGTGCCGTGCGAGAGACCTTCGGTTACTACGCGGTCGAGTCGGGCCGGCAGTACCAGGGGGGCCGGTCCGTCGCATTCGCCGACACGGCCATCGATCAGCAGGTCTACGACGCCTGCGAGGACATCTATCAATCCAGCGCCAAGGCCGTGCGGAGTGCCCGCAAGACCACCAACACACCACCCGACCAGCTGCGTGACCCGGGGACGTGGAAGACCGCCGCCCCCATCCGATCCGCCTACCGTCGCGTCTACCCGAAGGCGTTCACGCACCGGCTCAAGGACTTCCGGCGCCCCGACCGCACCCTGCGGCGGATGCTCGAGGAACTCGTCGCCGACACCGCGGGCGCCGACAACGCCGTGGCCTTCATCGACCCTTTCGGCAACGTGGTGACCGCCGCTGCCGGTCCGCTGCCCCGCAACCCGGCGGCCACCGGATTCATGACAGCGTCGCAGGATTACGCCCTGACCCGATTCGCGCTGGTCGACGACAAGGAGACCTCGGGACCTGCGAGGCGCGCCCTGACCAGCCCGATGTTCGGGACGTTCGTCTGGCTCGTCGCCCCCGACCCCCGGGCTACCACGACCATCGAGGACCTGGGCGGATTCGGGTCCACCATGCAGGCGGCCATCCCCCAGGCCACTCCCAGTGCCTTCCAGTTCTACGAGCCGCCCCGGCGGGGCACGGCTCGGGAACTGCGGCAGGTGGCGGGTTCGCTGCCTCCCCTGTACTCGCAACTGGTGAAGATCGACCCCCAGCGGGTCGGCGACGCCTGACGCGTCGGGACCGTCGGAAGCCGTCAGGCGAAGTCGGCGGACGCCGCCGCGATGTGCAGGCCCTCGGTGTAGGCCGCGAGTTCGCGGACGGTGATGTCGAGGCGGTACGAGGGCGCGCTGGCAGGGTCCGGGGCGCTGAGCATCTGCAGTGCCGCGTTCAGCAGTTCCTCGTACATCGCCACGCCCTGCGCCAGTCGGATCCGGATCTCCTCCGCCGAGGCCGCGGCGGTGGCTGCTGCCGGTGTCCCGGCCATCTCGGACTCGACCCGCGACAGCACCGCCAGGCGCTCCACCAGTGCGGCGAGCGCGGGGGCGGCCTCGAAGTCCGCGCGGCGGATCTCGACGGCGGCGTCGCTGTGCAGCCCCTCGATGGTGGGGACGAGTTGGGCCAGTTGGACGCGCACCCGGTGCAGGTGCGCTGACTCCCCGGCGCCGATGATGCCCGCCGGCAACGGCCGGGGCGGTGGCGGGGGAGCGGTCGGCGGCAAAGGCACAGGGAGTTCAGCTGCTGTGCGCTTGGACGTGCGGGCGGTCAGTGCGGCGATGCCCGCAGCGGGCGCCCCCAACCAGAACCACGCGTCCAGCGACCCGCCGGCCAACGAGCCGACCAGGTCCGCGGTGGCCACCGCGCCGGCGGCGAGGGCTGTCGCGGTGGCGTAGGAGGCGCGACGCCGTAGTCGCGCGACCCGATTGCGGTAGCGGGTGGTCTCGCGGGCGTAGTCCCGCTGTTGCCGCTCGTGTTCCAGGGCCATGCGGTCTCGGGGATCGCGGGGGACCGGTGGGTTCTTCCAGCCGTCCCGGAACGCGACGGCATGCGCGGTGGCCTCGGCGATGCCGGAGGCGATCCGCGCCGTCAGGTCGGTCCGGTCGTTGCGCCCCACACTTCCACGGTAAGCGACAGCCGGTCACTTGGCGAGCGACCGCGGAACCGGGCCCCTCGCGCGCGGTCGCGGTCGGCCGTCCGCAGGGGTCGCGGGGTGCGGGGAACTGTCGGGTGCCGCGTACAGTCGGACCTTCGTGAGGGAGGTTCCGATGTCGGCATGGGGTGGAGCGGTGCGTCGCACGGCCATCGCCGCTCTCCTCGCCGCTGCCGCGGCCTTCGTCGTCACCTCCTGTTCCGCCGCCCCCGAGACGACGCCGCCGGCGCCGGTCTCGCAATCCACGGTCCCGTCGCCCGGGCTCGCCGGGTTCTACGGCCAGCAGTTGGAGTGGCGGTCGTGTGAAGGGTCCTTCGAGTGCGCGGAACTGGTGGTGCC
>CAIWTL010000543.1 GCA_903915555.1 uncultured Micrococcales bacterium
CACCAGCCTCGACGTCGCCCAGTCCGACGTCCCACCACCGCGCGGAATCACGAAGTCGGCGGAACGGGGATCACCGTCCCGGAACGTGACGGAGACGCACGCCGGGGACCCGTCGACCGCACGGGCGTAGGAAACAGTGCCCGCGGAGGCCAGGCCGGGGGCCATCACGAGGGCCGACCCCACCAAAATCCCCGTTGCGAGGAGGGCGCGGTGGGATGAATGCACTCTCAACGGTAACCCCCTGGGCAACCACGGCCCAACCGATTCCGTCGCAGCTCGTCCGGATCCGGTACGGATACCGTGGGGATGTGGTGCGACTCACGAGGAGACGACCGACACGGTCGCGTACCCGATCAGGATGTAGACCACCACCACCCCGATCATCACGACGGCCAACCACAGGTCCACGGGGCGGCCCTTGCTGAGCAGCCCGACCACACCACCCCCGATCAGCAGCACCTGGAACAGCAGGTCGAGATCGAAGCCGGCATTCCCCAGCACGGTCTCATGGGTGATGTTGACCAGCACCAGGGCGATGAGCGTTCCGAAGAAGACGGGACGGACACGGTCGAACATCTCGCCCTCGCTGAGGTCCCCGACCGTCCCGGGAGCGTTTCCGCTGATGAGGACTCCCATGATGAAGATGGCCAGTGGAACGGCGATGAAGGCGATCATGCTCAATACCGAGATCGCGTCGACGGTTCGCTGGTAGTAGGTGAACGCCACCCACACCTGAACGATGAGCAGGAGCAGGAACACCTGCCACACCAGTCCGGTGACGAAGAGCCGATTCTCCGGGTCGATGCGACGGCGCTTCAGGTCCTCGGCCATCGACTGGGACACGAGGGCGAAGGCGCCGCCCAGGACGATCGTGTACAGCCACCACAGATCGCCCATGGGGTCATCATGCCAAGGGCGGTACGGGTTGGTGGTGACGCGCGCGAAGCACGCGGAGGTCCCGCCGCTGGCGGGGCCACGGGGCAGGCAGATGGCTCTTGTAGCGGGGGTTGGGAAGCAGCAGTCGGCGCCCGAGCGACTCGGCGGGGAGGAAGTCCTCCCACGGGACGATCACGTCCTCCCCGAGCATGGCTGCACCGTCCGGGACCGCGTCCAACAACATCACGTCCAGGAAGTCGGCGCGTTGGCTGATCCGCTGGAGGTGGGATCCCCGCCGACGGACGAGGCGCAGGGCAGCGCTGCCCGCGGTCGCCTCGCCGGGCCCTGCCAGTGGACGCGCGACATCGATGCGGCGCCAGGGAGTGATGGCCATCCCCGCGACCGGGCTCGCCCACTCGTAGCCGTGTGAGGTGGCGTGCTCGGCGAACGCCGTGAGGTGGTCGGTGAAGATCGCGAGATCGATGTCAGCGTGATTCCGGTAGAAGTGGCCCGAGCGGAGGGCCAGCCCCACTCCGCCGACCAGGTAGACGTCGACGGGACCCGAGTCCACCAGCGCCCGGACGACCTCGATGTCGTCGGCCAGGCCCTGTCGCCACGTCCCCCAGCGCCACCGGTGGCGGGGGCGGGAGACAGCGAACATGCCATCAGCCAACCATGTCACTGCATCATGATGCGGACGAGGGGCGCCTGTTAGGTTCGACGCATCCGCCGCTCGAGGAGTCCTGATGGCGACAGATCCCCGCACCTGGGCGGCGCTGCGCACCGTGTTCCGCCCCTACCGCGGCCTGCTGGCACTCGCCTTCGGCTGTGTTCTGGTGGGGGCCTCTGCGGCCCTCGCGGTTCCCTGGCTGAGTGGTGAGTTGGTGGATGCGGCCGCAGCCCCGACGTCCGAGACCGGCTCACTCGACCGGTTGGCTGCCGTTCTCCTCGCCCTCTTCGTGCTCCAGGCGGTTGCGGGAGGATTTCGTAGCTGGGCCGTCGCCCGGGCCGGGCAGAGTTCGGTGCGGGACCTGCGTCGCACCCTGTTCCGTCGGGTTCTGTCGTTGCCGGTGGCCTTCTTCGATCGGACCCACACCGGCGAGGTCACCTCACGGCTGCAGTCGGACTCGGGGGCTGTATACGGCTCGGGCGCGGGCACTGCCCCCCAGGCGGCGTTCTCGGTTCTCACTGTCATCGGTGGCACCGTCCTGCTCTTCTCGATCAGTCCCGCGCTCGGATCACTGATCCTCGTGGTGGTCCCGGTGGCCGCCGTCCTGTCCGTCGTGTCGGGCCGTCGCACGCGGCGGGTCTCGCGGGAGTACCAGGATCAGCTCGCTCGGACCAATGCGTTCTCCTCGGACACGGTGTCGGGAATCCGGGTCGTCAAGGCGTTCGGGGCCGAGGGGGAGGTGGCGCATCGATTCGACGACCTGTCACAGGAGACCGTCGACCTGGGCATGCAGCGGGCCCGCATCCGCAGTGTGTGGGGGTCGGCCACCACCCTGTTGGCGTCGAGCGCGATCGTGGCCGCTGTCTGGCTCGGGGGACGTCAGATCCAGTCGGGTTCCCTCAGTGCCGGTGAACTGGTCGCCTTCATCTGGTACGGACTGCTCGTGACCCGCGGGATCGCCGATCTGGCGGGTCAGTACTCGCGCCTCCAGCAACTCCTGGGCTCGGCCGACCGTGTTGCGACCCTACTGGCGGGTCCCTCACCACAGCCCACTGCCGCGGGGGCCGGACATCGTCTGGTGCCGCCACCGGGCACCCCCGCCCTCGAACTGCGGGACGTCAGTCTCACCTACGAGGGGCGGAGCACGGCGTCGCTCTCCGGTGTGTCGTTCAGCATCGCCACTGGGGAGTCGGTGGCACTCGTCGGGCCGTCCGGGGCGGGCAAGTCGTCGATCGCACGGCTGTTCCTGGACTTCTACGCACCGAGTGGCGGCCGCGTGCTCGTCGCCGGAACGGACGTCGGCGACATCGCTCCCCCGGACCTGCGGCGGACGGTCGCACTCGTCCCGCAGGATGCGCACCTGCTGTCCGGGACGGTGGCCGACAACCTGCGGCTGGGGTGGCCAGGGGCCGATCTGAACGACCTGCGGCGCGCTGCCGCCACCGCTCACGCGCTCGAGTTCATCGAAGCGCTTCCCCGGGGGTTCGACACCGAGATCGGTGAGCGGGGCGTGCGGCTGTCCGGCGGGCAGCAGCAACGGCTTGCCATCGCCCGGGCGCGGGTGGCGGACCCCGCGGTGCTGCTGCTGGACGAGGCGACCTCGGCGCTGGACACCGCCGGCGAGGCAGTGGTGCGTTCCGCGATGGCCGAGGCGCGGCGCGGTCGCACGAGCCTCGTCATCGCCCACCGCCTGTCGACCGTGCGCGACTGCGACCGCGTCATCGTGTTGTCACGCGGCCGGGTGGTCGAGGAGGGGACCCCCGACGACCTGCTGGGCTCAGGCGGCCTGTTCGCGGAACTGGCCCAACTCCAGCGCTGACGTCCGGCTACGCGCACCAGCGGCCGACCCTCCACCTCGTCCCCCACCCCAGCTCGTCCCACCTCCTCCCCCAGCTCATCCCACCTCCTCCCCCGCTCTCGTCCCCCCGCTCGCCCCCCAAGATCGTCCTCCCCACCAAGGCGCCGAAAGAGTCGCATGCGA
>CAIWTL010000544.1 GCA_903915555.1 uncultured Micrococcales bacterium
CTTCCCCTCGTCGAGGCGAGGGCCTTCGGGCTACCCACCCTTGCGAGGGACATCCCGCCATTCCGGGAGGCTCTCGCCGGGGATGGCGCGTTCTTCCGCACCGACGCCGAGTTGCCCCAGGCCATCGAGCGGGCCATAGAGCAGCGTCCCGTCTGCACACCCAGGCTGACGCGGTCGTGGGATGCGGCAGCGGCCGACGTGTCCGCGGCCCTGGCGAGCCTGGGGGTGTCGCCCACCGAGCGGGATCGGCTCTGACAGTCCGGATCAGTCGGGTTTGCGCGCCACGATGACCTGGCTCTTCGCCATGAAGTGATCGAGTTGTTCCTTGATCTCGGGGCCGTTCGGGCTGTCGAGCAAGGCGCTCCAGGCCTTGGACCAATGCTCGAGGACGGGGTCGTCGGGATCCTCGATCTCGACACCGCGGGACCAGAAAAGCGCGTACCACAGCGCCCAGTAGAAGCCGTAGAACTCCCGATCGATGATCTCCAGTCCGGCACCGGTCACGAGGTCCGCGAACTCCTCGCGGCCGATGACGCGGATATGGTTCGGCGGCTGGAAATACGACTCCGGGGCCATCACCTGCTGGAGCGCCTCACCGCGGGGGTCCGGGACGGTCAGCAGGTACAGCGCGCCGGGGCGCCCGATGCGGGCCAACTCCGCCAGCGCCTTCACCGGGTCGTTCACGTGCTCGAGGACCTCCATGCACAGAACACGGGAGGCGGTGGCATCGGGCAGGGGAAGGTCCTCGGCTGCGGCGGCATGGAACTCGCGGGCTCCCCGGCCCTGTCCCTCGAGTGTGGCTCGGGCGGCCGCCAGGGTCTCTTCGTGATGGTCGACGGCGATGACCGTCGCATCGAGTCGGGCGCAGAACGCCAAGGCGGCTCCCTCCCCGCAGCCGACATCGACGACCACGTCGTCGGCTCCGACCGGGATGCCCCGGAAGACTTCGGAGTCCTTCGTGCGATAGAAGCCGGACAGCGCCGCATCGCGGAGTCCCAGGAACCGCGCCTGCTGCGCCCAGTCGGTCGTGTCGCCCGCCGGGGCGGCAGCATCGGGATCGGCGCTGGTGCCCAGCATGCGGCGGAACAGATTGGCCATCAGGGTCCTTCGTCGGCAGTGGGTGGTACGGCAGTTGTCGGCTCGTCGCCCGCCGGTGACGGGGTCTCGTCTACCGCCATCTCGGCGAGTCGGCGCCAGCCTCGCCTCGCCACACCGTACTCCGCCGCGAAACGTGCAGCATCGGGGATCACCCGGTGTCGCACCTCCGCCACCGCCGCCGGGTCCCACACGACGGGCGTGACGAACTCCCGCCGCAACCGCAAGGGCGTCAGGATCCGCTCCTGGGTCCGGAAGGACAGCCGCGCCAGCGATCGCCCCAGGGGATGATCTGCCCGCATCCGGCGCAGCAGGGCGGTGTCGTGCCGTTTCCGTTCACCGACGTTCAAGGCGGGCATGGCGCTCGGGGGAGGGTCGCGCTCGGGATCCAGCGCGAGGAACCGGTACACCGATGTGACGACGGCCTGCGGGTCGTCCAGCAGATCCTCGTGGAAGATGATCTGCAGCCGCTCTCGGGGCACATGGCGTCGCACGACGTCGAGTCGCTCCGCGTAGCAACTGTCGGCGACGATCTCGGGCAGTTCCCGCATCGCGTCGGACAGCATGAAGGGCGCATTTATGCCGTAGCGGGGACCGGAGTGATGGAACTCGCGGAAGGCCGACTCGATGCGAGCCACCGGGTCACGGACCACGAAGACATACCGCGCTCGCGGGAATTCCGCCGCGAGGCGGGGCACCACTTCGGCTGCCCATGTCACCGAGGAGTAGGCCGTCGAGTCGTCGCCCAGAGCACGGAAGGGGGAGAGGTCGACCGGGAACTGAGAACGCAACGACGACCAGTGGTCGGCATAGGTGGGGTCGCCGAAGAACCACGGCTCGCGGTCGGCGGGAAACAGGATCTGCGGGTGCCGGTCCAGGAGCTCCACCGCCGAGGTCGTGCCGCACTTGCTGAAACCGGGGAGGAAGAAGGTCAACGGCGTCTTCTCTCCCGCCATGTTGCCTCCCGGTGCACACACTCGTTGCCATTATTCCGGAACGGCGTCAGGAAGCGGAGGACCATTCCCGTGCGGCGCTCCGCTGGTTGCGCGGCTCACCCGGCTGCGTCGGCCCGTCCCAGGGGGACGGGTAGTGTGTCGGCAGCCAGAGCCCGGTCGGCGAGGAGGAGATGGCGTGTCACTGCGGGATCGCCTGCGCCGCGACCGGACTCCGGCCGAACCCCGTCACGACGCCGGCGTCCGCGACTTCGCCGCCAGCGGCTGGAACAACCCGACGACCGGTGAGATCCTGCCGGGATTCGATGCTCCGGACGGATGCGTCATCCTCGACATCGGATGCGGGGAGCAACCCCACAGCGCCTTCTTCATGGACCGTGACGTCCGGATCATCCTGGCGGACATCGACCCCGCCGTCCTGTCCGCCGGGGCGACGGCGGCCCGGGGCAAGGGAGATGTCGCGACGCTGGAGAAACTGCTGACCGACACCGATCCCCTGCCGCTGCCGGACGCCTCGGTGGATCGCATCGTCTGCACCGAGGTCCTCGAACACGTGGCGGATCCCCGACAGTTCCTGGGCGAACTGGTCCGGGTCGCCCGCCCCGGCGCCCGCATTCTGCTCGCGGTCCCGGATCACCGGTGCGAGGAGCTCCAGAAGGTCTTCGCAGCTCCGGAGCACTTCCTTCCGCCCAACCACATCCGGGTCTTCGACCCGGGGGAACTGATCGGGTTGGCCGAGTCGTTCGGTCTGGAGGTGACCCACCAGCAGTTCGACGGCTTCTTCCACACCCTGTGGTGGCTCTTCTTCTGGATCTCGGCCCAACCGGACCTCAGACCGCCGTGGGCCCCGCTGTTGGAGTCGTGGTCCCAGACGTGGGACATCCTGCTGGACACCGACCGTGGCCTGGCGCTCAAACACGAACTCGATCAGGTGCTGCCCAAGAGCGAGATCATCGTGGCCGTGAAGCCGGAGATCCCCGGGTGACCCGGATCCTGGTGTACGCACCGATCCCCCTCGGACAGGTCGGTGACCGCCTCGGCGCAGCCGAGTACAGCTACAGCTTCGTGCTGAAGGCGTTCCTCCCGGTCCTCAAGACCCTCGGGACCGTGATCGAGGTGGGGGATCCCGCCCGCGAGGTGGACGCCCTGTTCGACGAGGCGGTCGAAGCAGGTGAGGACTGCGTGTTCCTCTGTTTCGCTCCCCCTCACCGAGCACCCGTGGGCCTGCGCTGCCCCACGTCCACCGTCTTCGCGTGGGAGTTCGACACTATTCCCGACGAGGAGTGGGGGAACGAGGCTCGCAATGACTGGCGCGGTGTCCTCGCTGATCACGGGAGAGCGGTCGTCCTGTCGGAACACTCCGCCGATGCGGTGCGACGCAGTATGGGACCGGACTTCCCTGTGACCGCGATCCCCACCCCGACATTCGACCGATTCAGCCGACCGTCGGCGGTCCCCCGTTCACCGGTCCTGGGGCACCGGACGATCGAGTTGTTGGGCACCGTCCTGGACAGCCGGGAGTTCGAATTCGGCGAGAAGGGGATCCACTCCGCAACCCTCGCCGAGCGAGCCGCCACCACACCTTGGGACGGCCGGTCGGCGACCCTGACGTTCACCGACCAGGATGCGGCCACCGGCTGCCTCGTGGGCTTCTACGCTCCAGAGCCCTGGGGTTCCTGGTCGCGGGTCGAGGAACCCTGGCTCCTGCTTCCCCATGCCGTCAGTGGCCCGGTCCAGATCATCCTCACGTGCTACGGCCTGGGCGCCAACGCCGGCCGGGAGATCACCGCTCGGCTCGGGGATGAGGAGGTGCGGTTCCGGCTCCCGGAGACGCGCAGCCGCGTGGTCCTGCGATTCGATCCGGAACGCCCGGTCGGGGTGATCGAGTTCGCCGGCCTGGACTGCAGCCTGGTGCCGGGCCTGCGCGACGAGCGGACGATGGGGTTGGGGCTGGCAGCGATGACGATGCGCCGACCCAGTCTCGTCCCGCCCAGGGCGGCGAGGGTGCTGCAGCGGCTCCGCGGCTCCGCGGACGGATTCACCCCGGTCCCCCAACAGGAGAAGCTGGAACTGTCGGGCGTGGTGTTCACGTCGGTACTCAATCCCGTCGACACGAGGAAGAACTGGGAGGAACTGGTCTACGGCTTCTGCCACGCGCTGCGGGACGAGGAGGAGGCGACGCTGTTGCTCAAGATGACGCACCGGACGATCGCCTCGTTCTTCGCCAACTTCCAGTATTTCCTGCACCGCGTGGGACCCACCCGGTGCAGGATCCTGGCCGTCCACGGCTTCCTGGACAGTACGGAGTTCGACAGCCTGATCGATGCGACCACGTTCTATGCCAACGCCTCGTCGGCGGAGGGGCTGTGCATGCCCCTCATGGAGTTCCTGAGCGCCGGCGTACCGGCGCTGGCTCCCACCAACACGGCGATGGCCGACTACGTGAACGAGTCGAACGCGGTCATCGTCGGATCCCACCCCATGTTGTGGAGTTGGCCGCATGACGAGCGGCTGCTCATGCGCACCCACAGCAATGCGATCGACTGGGGATCGTTGCGCGACGCCTTCCGCAGCGCCTTCGACATCGCCACGTCGGATGGGGCCCGCTACCGCCGCATGAGTTCCGCCGCCGAGGCCACGCTGCAGGACTTCAGCTCCGACGACGTCGTGCGGCAGCGACTCGCTGAACTGCTCGCCCAGATGACGGCTGTCCGCGCATGACCCGCTTCCTGGCCTACGCACCGCAGCGAGGCTCATCGATGGGCGCCGAACTGGGCCGCTCCGACTACAGCTACTGGTTCGTGCTCAAGCACTTCGAGCCACTGTTGGCCGAGCTGGGGGAGGTCGTGATCCTCGACACGCCCGACGGAACACCCCCCGGCGGCTCACAGCCCGACGACGTGCGGCTGCTGTTCCTCCCCCCGCATCGCATCGGCTCTGACCTGGCCCGTGGGGCGATCCCGGTGTTCGCCTGGGAGTACGACACCATCCCCGATGAACCGTGGGGCGGCCAGTCCGCCAACGACTGGCGCCTGACCCTGGCGGCTGCCCGCGGCGCGATCACCCATTCCCGATACGCCGCCGATGCGGTGCGCCGGAGCCTGGGCGACGACTACCCGGTGGTGTCGCTGCCGGCGCCGTTGTGGGACTCCTACGCACCACTGGCGGATGGGGAGCGACCGGACTCCTGGACGTGGTCGATCTCGGCTCGGGTGCTGGATTCGTGGGCCGTCGGTCTGCGGGACGGCCCCGTGCTGGACGAGACAGTTCCGTTGCCGGAGGTCGAGGAGCAGACCCTCTCGTTCGAGGGTGTCGTGTACACGACGGTCGCCAATCCCGACGACGGCCGCAAGCGTTGGCAGGACACCCTGATGGCATTCGTCGAGGCACATCGTGAGCATGCTGACGCGACGCTGGTCATCAAGGTCGTCCACTTCGATGCCCTGGTGGGCTTCGGCATCGTGTGGCATGTGCTCCGCCGGTTGGGCCCCTTCGCCTGTCGGGTGGTGGTGGTGCAGGGCTACCTCCCCGACGACGCCATGCGAACACTCATCCGGGGTTCC
>CAIWTL010000545.1 GCA_903915555.1 uncultured Micrococcales bacterium
ATGCCGGACTCCTGGAGTCGGCGCTGGCGCGGCCGCGGGCGAGTGCCTTCGGGGTCGAGGTCTACGACACGCTCGAGCTGAAAGCGGCGGCGCTGGTGCACTCGCTGGCCAGGAACCGTGCCCTTGTCGATGGCAACAAGCACCTGACGCTCGGCGCCCTGATCGCCTTCCTCGGCATGAACGGGCGGCGGCTCACCTGGCGCAACGACGAGGCCTACGACGTCGTTGTCGCCGTGGCCGCAGGGGAGTTCGACGATGTCGTGGGCATCGCCGGGTTGCTGGCGGCCGCCGCCACCCCGGGACCCTGATCCTCACCCGGTACTGATGCGATCCCGGCCGCTGCGCCGAGGTGACGAGCCGCGTCGAGCCCCACTCACGCGTATTTCAGGATCACCATCGCGCCGAGGACGGCGATGAGCAGGATGGACCCGTAGATGTCGGCGTGGTAGCTCAGTGCGGGGGTCAACGCCCGGCGCACTCCCTGGCCGAAGTTGCCGGCCTCGATGTTGATGCGGGTCATCGAGGTCCAGACGAGGATCGTCGTCGCGGTGACGAGCAGGCACCAGGGGCACATCGCGTTGATGTTGAAGTACGACTGGTAGAAGAGCCACAGCGCGAAGATCAGGCCCAGTGTGTAGACGAACTGGGCGGCCAGCAGGAACCAGCGCGGGAAGCGCGTTCCGGCGAGCCCGAGGATCGCGATGGTGATCACGACTGGTTCGGCGATCAGGCCCAGGAAGGCGTTGGGCCACCCGAAGAGGTTGGCCTGCCACGACGCGGCCACCGCGCCACACGAGATCTGGGCGTTGATGTTGCACGACAGTTCGGCGTCGGGGTTCGCCGCCAGCACGATCGCATCGACGGACAGAACGAACGAGGCCAGCAGGCTGAGCAGGCTCGAGATGAGCATCTCGCCGTAGGGCCATCGCTTGGGCCGGAATTCCGGCGCGTCGTCGGGATCCGGCTCGAGTTCGATCTCGGCGGCACTCGTGGTCATGAGGAACAGTGTCGGGCACGATCGCCCTTGTCACCGCACGTGGGTCGAATCTGGGTTCACGCTCGACGCTGCGAGGGCCTTCCATGATCAGGAGAGGCTGAGTACGAGGAGACGAGCCCGCCAGCTCCCGGCAACCGGTCGACCGTGCGGCGGCCCCCAGTCGCGTGCCGCGCAGGGGTCACATCTTGTCGACGGTGATCGTGAACACGGGCCAGTCGTCGTTGTCGGCGTGCCAGCCGTCGCCCCGCCAGCCGTCCTTCTCCCGCTTGATGTGGATCGAGGCGGTGGGGGTGTTCTCGGTGTGCGCCGTCTGCTCGCTCCAACCCTTGCGCAGGTTCTTGATCCCGCCGGACCGGAAGTAGGTGTCGGGGCGGCCGACGTACGGGTCGGTGAGGGCCAGGAAGTGGGTGTCCACACTTCCCACCCGGGTGAACTGCAGGGACGCGCCCTCGCCCTCGAGCAGGAGGTCGTAGTGGTGGCGGAACTCGATCGCCTTGGAGTCGTAGTACTGCACCTCACCGCCGGGGGGGATCAGCACATGGACACCGCTCTGGCAGCCGGCCCAGGGGACGGGGTCGGCGACCCGGATGGTGTGGTTGGTCCGGTTCTTGATCGTGCCCTTCACGCCGTCGTCGCCGTAGCGGTTGATGATCAGGTTCGACTGGAGTCGGCTGTTCTCGGCCGGAGCGGTCAGTTGCGCCTCGCCGGTCGTGCGCTCGGCGGGAGCAGCCGCGGCCGAGGCGGGGGCGGCGGCCAAGCCGGCGGTGACGGCGACAGCCACTGCGCTGACAGCGAGTCGGGTGAGTGTGAGGTTCAGGTTCGTCATGGCCCTCAGATGCCCGATCCCGGCGCCATGCACGCGGCCAAAGGCTGCCGGAACGTTACGGCACCATCCGGCTCCGCGTTAGCAGCGGATGAGACCACCCGCCTGCCGTCCGCGTGGCTGGAGCGAGAAGTCCCCTGAGGGGCCAGTGCGGCCATGGCTGACGCTGTCGTGATGATCGCCCCCTCCGACACGGGCAACGCCCGCACCCTACGGCAGGGATACGAGCCGCCCCGGGACCCACGCCGGGCCACTCGCCCGCATGCGACTCGGCGGTCGCTCGTGCCGTTCGCAATCGGGGGAGACGCCTGCTGTCTCGTCGGCACCGGAACCAAGGAATCCGGCGGCGCGTGCCGGGTTAGGCTGACGCATGCCAAGCAGTGCCGATGCAGGCACCGCCTCAGTGGGCGCGAGCAGCGAACTGTGGTCGGTTGTCGCCGACCTCATCGAACGCAGGCCGGTGACACTCCCCCTCCCGCTGGATGTTCTCCGTGTGGTTCGGCGGGATGGTCTCGCGCTCCGGGTCGTCGAGGCGTTGGCCTCACCCGTCGATGACGCGGAGTCGCTGCGCCAGAAGGACGTCCTCGTCCACGCCGCCAGGGAGGGGAGTGGACGGGCGTTGCTGGCCGCCTCGAAGACCGCGTCGCTTTCCGAGGCAGCGAGGTCGGTGGGAGTCCGGGCGCTGTTCTACAAAGGGGTCCCACTGTCGGTGCAACTGGGTGAGGGTCAGGCCTCCCGACCCGGAGCGGACATCGACATGCTGGTCGCGTGGCGGGATGTGCCTCGGGTGGCCGCGCTGTTGGTGCAGTCGGGCTACTCGCTCAAGCCGCGCTACCGAACCGTCCCACCTCTCCTCGAACGCCTCCTAGAGTGCGAGCGCACGTACTCCGGGCCGCGGCCAAGCGTTGATCTGCACTGGGCGGTGACCGGGGTCGGATTCGAGGCGTCGTTCGCAGACCTGTGGGCACGTCGCGCCACCGTGACGATCGCCGGAACCGACGTCGCCACCCTCGATCCCGTCGATGCTGCGCTCGTTTCGTGCGTGCACGGCTGGCGCGAGCTGTGGGCGTCCACGAAGTGGCTGGTCGACGTGGGGCGCCAGCTCGTCGGCCTCCGCGACCAGTGGCCGCAGATCGTGCGACGTGCCTACGAGTGTCGGTGCAGCGTGGCGCTGGCTGCGACGGTTGATCTGCTCGGCGCTATCGGTGTCGCCCTGCCCCCCGTTACCGGGAGGCCCCATGACGGGGACACTTCCCGGGCTGTCGCAGCCGTCCTCACCGATGACACCCCGACACCTTTCACCGCCGGCCAATGGCATGAGGGGTCAGCTCGCACCCGACTGCGCGGGTCAGTGGCGGAGCGGCACCGAGACCGAGCCCGGATGTGGGCCCTGGGCGCCGGTCGGCGCGCCTGGCGTTCCGTGGCACCGCCGGAGGCATCGCCATGACGGGGGCCGGCACGCCGTCGGGAGCGGCGGAAACGCCCGGCCCGGACAGCCGGACTCTGCGGCTGATGCGCTCCGCGCCGATTGCCCGAATCCGGCGCCGACTGAACTCGTCGAAGCTCATCCCTGGACCGGTACGTGTGGCGATCGGAGGCAAGGTCTACATGTCGGCCGACTATCGGGCCGACCCGGCCGGTGACGTGCCGCTCGACGGGTGGCACCGACCCCGAGTGGCTCGTCGGCAGCGCGCGCTCCGCGCCCACTATGGCGACTATGGGCAATCGCCGTCGGGGCCGGGTTCGGACGCCCTGATTGCGGCGGTCACTGCAGCAGGTGACGCGGCCGCCGTGCTGGAGGTCGGCTGCGGTGGTGCCGCAAACGCCGCCGTGATCCGACAGGCAGCCCCATCGGCGGCGTATGTCGGGGTGGACTACTCCTTCGCGATGGTCGCCGGGGCCCAGGCCGACTTCCCAGAGCTTCCCGTGGTGAACGCCGACGCCACCGCGCTCCCCTTCGCTGACGGCGCCGTCCCGATCGTGGTCGACGGCGGCATGCTGATCCACGTGCCGAACTGGCGCGCGGCGCTGGCCGAGGAGTACCGGGTCGCACGTGACCACCTCGTCCTCCACACCGTCACGACCACGGACGATCCGACCCGACTCATCCGCAAGCGGGCCTACGGGTACTGGGTGCCGGAGGTCCTGTTCAACGCCGCCGAGCTGCGGGAAGAACTACGACGCAGCCGATTCGCCGTGGTGGGCACGTGGCCGAGCATCGACTACGACTTGTCGGATGTGCTCGGGATCGAGACGCGGTCGGAGTCTTGGCTGTGTTGCGCCGCCGGCTGCCACGACTCGCCGCGGAGAACCGATCTCGCGTAGTAGGCGCGGCGGCGCAGTCGGGAAGCGACCCCCCGCCAGCCGTAGCCGCGTTTGGCGGGCGGCGGCGCCGGCCAGCGCGCCTCCGCGTCAGCCAGGCGATCCACGTAGGGGTGGTAGATGCGGTCTCGGACCACCTGCGTCGACGTCGTCCCGAAGGGGATGAGCATCGCCACGTACCGCCCGAACATGCGCCTCACGCCGTGGAAGTGGAAGAACAGCAGATCCTGCCCATTCACCCCGACCCGTCCGTCGGAGCCACCGGTGACGACTCGGGTGTCGAGGTTGAACGGGCCCAGATTCGCGCCCGGGTGCTGGATCTCGTGCACTCCCTCGAAGCGAGCCGGGAACTGGTTGAGGTAGCCCTGATCCGCGAAGCGACCCTGCGACGGCTGATCACCGCACCAGTCGAGGCACTGTTCCCCCCACCAGCGCAGCCCCGCCCGCCCGGC
>CAIWTL010000546.1 GCA_903915555.1 uncultured Micrococcales bacterium
CGCCGCCTGGGCGGCCTCGTACGCGTACGCCTCGTCCTTGCTCAGGTTCTGCGCGTCCTGGGAGTTGCTCCACAGATTGCTGATGGTGAAAGCGAGGAGGAACACGAAGGCCATACCTACCCACTGGCCCACCCGCTGGGCGAGATAGACCGCCCTCGCCGGCTTGGGCTGGGCCTTCTCCTTCGCGTCGGGCTCCTTCTCCCGGTCTTCGGGGGTGGTCGACTCCTTGGCAGAGTCCTCCTTGGCGGAGTCCTCCTTGGCGGAGTCACCGTCCGCACGGTCCTTGTCCTCCTCCTTGTCCTCGGGGGGGACATAGGGCCACGGGTCGTCGTTGCCCAGCGCGACGATACGGTCGTGGAACTTCCAGACGATGAAGGTCGTGATCCCGCAGAACAGGAGCAGCGCCAGGCCCAGTCGAACCGGAGCGGGCCACGTGTAGAGGAGTTCGGTCATGGTGCCTCATTCTGGCAGCAACCCGCTGCGTTGATCCCCTGCGGTGGGGCGTGTTCCCGCCGATAGGCGTGTGACCGGCCCGCCGCGGTCCCGCGAAGCGGGAGCAAGGGCGCCGCGTCATCGGTGACACACTGGGTGGCATGTCGACCGACCTGATCGCACCGGCCACCGCGGCCGTGCCTGCGCTGCGGGTGCCGGGGCTGACCGTCGATCCGCCGATCGTCCTCGCGCCCATGGCGGGCATCACGAACCGGGCTTTCCGCCGGCTGTGCCGCGAACAGGGCGCCGGGTTGTACGTCTCGGAGATGGTCACCGCGCGAGCCTTCGTCGAGGGCAACGATAAGACGACCCGACTGACGTCCTTCGACGACGACGAGTCGCCGCGGTCGCTGCAGTTCTACGCCGTCGACCCCCACACCCTCGCCGAAGCTGTCCGGCGCGTGGTCGCGGAGGACCTCGCCGATCATGTCGATCTGAACTTCGGATGTCCCGTTCCCAAAGTGACCCGCAAGGGTGGCGGTAGCGCCCTGCCGTGGAAGACGGGGCTGTTCCGCGACATCGTGGCGGCGGCCGTGCGGGCCGCCCGTGACAGCATCCCCGTGACGGTGAAGATGCGCATGGGCATCGACGACGACCATCTGACCTACCTCGACGCGGGGAGGGTCGCCGCCGGGGAAGGCGCAGCGTGGGTGGCCCTGCACGCCCGGACCGCCCAGCAGTTCTACGGCGGGGCTGCGCGCTGGGACGCCATCGCACGACTCAAGGAAGCCCTCCCGGACACCCCCGTCCTGGGCAACGGTGACATCTGGGCGGCCGACGATGCGTCACGCATGATGGCCACCACGGGATGCGACGGTGTCGTCGTCGGACGCGGCTGTCTGGGACGCCCGTGGCTGTTCGGTCAGCTCGCCGACGAACTCGGAGGCCATCCGGTGCGCCCCACCCCGGATCTGCCGGGCGTCGTCGCTGTGTACCGCCGGCACGCGGAACTCCTCGTCTCGGCCTTCGGGGAGTACATCGGATGCCGGGAGATCCGCAAACATCACGCCTGGTACTTCAAGGGGTTCCGGATCAGTCGCGTGGTCCGCGGGGGCCTGGGGCAGGTGAGCAGCCTCGCCGAGATCGACGACCTGCTCGCGACCATCGATCTGAACCAGGCGCACCCGGAACCCGCCGCGGAGGGCCCCCGGGGGCGCACCAGCGGTGCGCGTGCCGTCAGCCTTCCCGACGGGTGGTTGGACAGTCGCGAGTTGGCGGTCGACCATCAGCGTGCCCTGGCTGAGGCGGAGATCGCCACGAGCGGGGGTTGAGCCACGGGACTTTGGGCTGTTCCCGCCAGGGGGCCACACGCGCGAGACTGGTGCCGCACCGACCAGGAGGAGCGATGAGCGCACCAGCCGAGAAGTACGTGTACGACTTCGCCGAGGGAGGGATGGGGCTCAAGGACCTCCTGGGCGGCAAGGGTGCCAATCTGGCCGAGATGACGAGGATGGGTCTGCCGGTCCCCCCCGGCTTCACCATCACCACGGACGCGTGTCGTCACTTCCTGACGACGGGCGCGCCGCCCGAACACCTCGACAGCCAGGTCCACCACGCGCTGCGCGACCTCGAGGAGTCGGCGGGGCGCACCCTCGGCTCGCAGGAGCGCCCCCTGACCCTGAGCGTCAGGTCAGGCGCGAAGTTCTCCATGCCCGGGATGATGGAGACGGTCCTCGATATCGGGCTCAACGACGACACGGTCACCGCCGTGGCTGCACTCGCCGACGATGCCCACTTCGCGTGGGACTCCTACCGTCGCCTCATCCAGATGTTCGGCAAGACGGTCCTGGGTATCGAGGGCCACCACTTCGAGGAGGCCCTCGAGCGGGCTGTGGCCGACAGCGGGGTGGCCGGCGACATCGATCTGCCCGTCGCGGCGCTGCAGGGCCTCGTCGCCGAGTACAAGACGATCGTCAAGCGGGAGACCGGTACGGACTTCCCGCAGGACCCCGACCGACAGCTCATGATGGCCATCCTGGCGGTCTTCGAGTCGTGGAACACGGAACGGGCGCGGCTCTACCGCCGGCAGGAACGGATCCCCCATGATCTCGGGACGGCAGTCAACGTGCAGATGATGGTGTTCGGCAACCTCGGCGACGGGTCGGGAACGGGGGTGGCGTTCACCCGGGATCCCGCCACCGGGGCCTCCGGCGTCTACGGCGACTACCTGCCCGACGCGCAGGGCGAGGATGTCGTGGCCGGTATCCGCAACACCCTGCCGCTGTCGGCCCTCGGTGACCTCGACCCGGACTCCTACCGGCAGTTGCTCGAGATCATGGCCGCGCTCGAGGCGCACTACAAGGACCTGTGCGACATCGAGTTCACGATCGAGGAGGGCACCCTGTGGATGCTCCAGACCCGTGTCGGGAAGCGCACCGCGGCCGCGGCCTTCCGCATCGCGGTCCAGCTGGTCGACGAAGGCCTCATCGACATGGCGGAGGCGCTGCAGCGGGTGACCGGACAGCAACTGGGTCAGTTGATGTTCCCGCAGTTC
>CAIWTL010000547.1 GCA_903915555.1 uncultured Micrococcales bacterium
GGCGTGGGGTCGATGCGGTCGACGAGGGCTTGGACGTCCACCCGCTCCAGCAGGGAGTTCACATCGATACGCCGGGCGATGGCATCGACGTCGACGCCCTCGACGATGTCATCGACATCGATGGCCTTGATCGTGCGATTCGTGATCCACGACAACGGGTTACGGCTGTCCTCGCTCATGCTCGCCTGCCGGAGTGATCCACGCTCCGACGGTAATGGTCCGGGGCGCCCGGATCGGGTTGCCCCGCGCAGTCAGTTCATTTCGCGCCGTCACACCGGACCGTCGCGGTCCACCCCGGGATCCGTGACCTGCTGTCGGCCGGGAGCGCTCGCACGCGACCGACAGGAGTGGCAGGGTGGGGACGTGGCACGAACAGCGATCATCACCGGAGCTGCGTCAGGTATCGGCGCGGGACTCGCCCGCGCGCTCGGGGACCGAGGCGTGGCGTTGGTACTTGCGGATGTGGACACCCTCGGTGTCGAACTGATCGCCGACGAGATCAACCGGTCGGGTCGGGGATCCGCGCGGGGCGTGCATCTCGATGTGCGCGATGCCGCAGCCGTCCAGCGGCTCGTGGACGACACGGTCGAGCAGCACGGCCGACTGGACATGATCTTCAACAACGCGGGAATCGGGGTGGGGGGCGACACCCTGGATCTGACGGTCGAGCACTGGGACCGGTGCATCGACGTCAACCTCCGGGGGGTCATCCACGGCGTGCAGGCCGCGCTGCCGCACATGGTCGCCCAGGGTGAGGGGTACATCGTGAACACGGCGTCCCTCGCAGGGCTCCTCCCCTCTCCCTTCCTCGCGCCCTACGCGGCGACCAAACACGCCGTGGTGGGACTCACGCTGTCCCTGCGGGCGGAGTTCGAGGAACGCGGCGTCCACTTCATCGCCCTGTGCCCGGGCTTCACCGACACGCCCATCCTCGACAAGACGATGCCCTCCGATCTGCCGGCGGTTCGGGTCTCCGAGCCGGTGCGCGGCATGGCGGAGGCCATGCCCGGCGGGGTCTACGAACTCGACCGGCTCATCGCGGACATCGTGCGGGCCGTCGAGAGGAACGAGCCCGTCATGGTCGCCCCGGCCAGCGCCCGGACGGCCTGGCGAGCCTTCCGCCTTTCACCCGCGCGCATGATCGGGCTGATCACCCGGGGAGCCTCCCGGAAGGCTTCCCGTTTCGTCGGCTCGGAGTAGCGAAGCCGTTCCGCCCCGGCGAGGATGGGGCCGTGGCCGAACCCGCCGTGGAGGAGATCGAGACGACCGCCGGTGTCGCACGAGTGCACCACTACGCGGTCGACCGGGGTGTTCCCCGGGCGACCCTCGTCCTGGGGCACGGCGCCGGCGGCGGGATCGACGCATGGGACCTGCAACTGCTCGCCCGGGAACTCCCACCGATCGGCGTCGACGTCTTCCTCGTGGAGCAGCCGTGGCGCGTGAAGGGGAAGAAGGTGGCGGCCTCGCAGCCACAGGTCGACGCCGCCTTCCGCGAGGTGGTGAGCGGCATCAAGAGGTCGGGGGACGCCCTGCGCCGCCTCGTCACCGGGGGGCGCAGCACGGGGGCCCGTATCGCGTGTCGCACCGCGGCCGCCCTCGAGGTGGACGGTGTGCTGTGCCTGGCCTATCCGCTGCATCCCCCCGGGAAGCCGGTCACGGATGCACGCATGGCCGAGCTGGCCGCCGCGGCCGCGGTCTGTCCCGTGACAGTGCTGCAGGGCGACCGTGACCCCTTCGGCACCCCGCTACAGGTGGCGGAGTCGATGGCCGAGGTCGGCGCACGGGTGCTCGTCGTCTCGGTGCCATGGGCCGATCATGGTTTCGCGATCCCCAAGAAGGCCGCCATCACGCGCGATGAGGTCGGCATCATCCTGGTCGAGACGGCCCGCCGGGTCCTGCTCGACCGTTCCGCGGGGACCGGCCCACTCATGAACCGCGCCGCAGGATTCGGCTCGTTGTCCTGACAGCACCCCGCGGCACGGTCGGGGGAGACGCCCGTGGGAATAGCCCGAGCCGTGCCGTGTGTTCCATCGGTGTGCGGCGGCCGACCGCACCGGAGAGGAATCCCGTGCCCGTGACCCCCGTGCTGATGGCCGTGGCCGACCCCCGTGCCACCCCGCCGACCGTCCCGACCCTCCCAGGACGGCGTACCGGACAGGCACGACTCCCCCGCCACCCCCTAGGCTTCACCCTGATGGACCCCCAGCCGGACACCGTTCCCCCTGTCGCCGACGGGGGCACTCCCGTCGAGGAGGGTCCCGCGGTCGTCGACCAAGCGCTGGAGAGTGACGAGGAGCGCAAGGCGCGCTTCGAGCGGGACGCCTTGCCCTACCTGGATCAGTTGTACGGCGGAGCCCTGCGGATGACACGCAATCCCGCCGACGCCGAGGATCTCGTGCAGGAGACGTACGTCAAGGCCTACGCCGCATTCCATCAGTACAAGGACGGGACGAACCTCAAGGCCTGGCTGTGGCGCATCCTGACCAACACGTACATCAACACCTACCGCAAGAAGCAGCGGCAACCCCGCCAGACGGGCTCCGAGGTCGAGGACTGGCAGTTCGCCAAGGCCGGCGTGGTTCCCCCCGAGGGACTGCGGGCGGCCGATGTCGAGGCGATGGTCAATCTGCCCGACCCCCGCATCGTCGAGGCGGTCCAGTCTCTCCCCGAGGAGTTCCGGGACGCGGTCCTGTTGGCCGACGTGGAGGGGCTGTCCTACAAGGAAGTGGCCGAACGGATGGGAACCCCCGTCGGAACCGTGATGTCGCGGCTCCACCGCGGTCGCAAGCGGTTGCGCGAGATGCTCGAGGACTATGTCCACGAGCAGGGTCTCGCGCCGAGCGTAAGAGAGGTCGAGTGATGTCCTGCGCCGACGATCCCCGCTGCGCCGAGACCTTGGAGCACATCGACCAGTTGCTCGATGCGGAGATGGATCTCGACCGCTACCAGCAACTCCAACGACACCTGGAGGAGTGTCCGCCGTGCCTGGAGCAGTTCGCGCTCATGCAGGACCTCCGCTGGAAGGTCGCGACGTCGTGCGGATGCAGCCATGCACCCGAGGCACTGCGGGGCCGCATCATGGCCACCATCACCCAGGTGACGGTGACCAGCGGCCCGGGGATGCTGTCCGTCGAGGTGGAACGCACCCGCTTCGAGTGACGACCGTCAGGAGTTGGGGCGCTTCCCGCCGTTGGCGGCCTTCTTCTTGCGGGCACGACGTTTGCGGGCGCGCTGGCTCATGATGACTCCTCGGTCGGTGCGGGTCCCCCTCGATCGGCCCAGAATAGGGGCTGCTCAGAGTTCATGACGACTCGCCCCTCAAGGAATCGCCCCGACGATCCGACAACAGAGAGGTGACGACACCTGCCCCGGACATGCCGGCTCGATGGCAGCAGGCCCAGGCTGCCGGACCCCAGTCGGTGATGCCCTACCTGCGCGCACTCATCGAGTCCGGTGGCTCGGATCTGCACTGCAAGGTCGGCTCCCCCCCGCGCATCAGGGTCGACGGCCGGTTGCGTCGCCTCGACGCCCCCGTCCTCACCGCCACCGACACCGAGCACATGGTCCACGAGGTTCTGCGCAGCGATCTCGTCGAAGACTTCGAGAACACC
>CAIWTL010000548.1 GCA_903915555.1 uncultured Micrococcales bacterium
ATGCCGCACCACGCCCCTGTGGCGAACGAGCGGTCGGCGACCTTGCGCGCGTACCACCGGCCGTACGGTGTCCGTCCGTGTCCCGGCTCCCGGTAGCCGAGATGATCCACGACCTCGGCCAGGAAGCGTTGACGTCCCGTGGGTGTGACGGTCCTGTCCGCTGGGCCCGTCTGCCCCGTCTTCTCTGTGGGAGGAGGTGATGGCTCTGCATCCCGTGCCGCGCCGGAGCCGCTGCTGCCCGCGACGGCGAGGATGAGCGCGGCTGCCCCGATGCCGCGCAGGAGCCGCGGCGGGGCGCTCGGGGGCGTGGGCATGATCGGCTACTCCTGCTGGGTGCGTGTTGTCGATCTCCCAGTGCCCGTGCAGGGTGGCAGGAAACGCCGGATCGTTCCGGCGGCCCGGGTCCGACGAACATAGAATCCCCGGGTGCAGGGAACGCGGATGCAGATCACCGGACGGCACTGGACGTATGCGATCGGAGCGCTGGCGTGCGCCGTCGCGGCGATCGGCGCCCCGGGCGCAGAGCAGCCGAGCGCACGAGCGACGTCAGGTTCCGTCCAGGAGTGGACCACCCCCGGTGCCTACACCTACTCCCCACCTGCCGGGGTCAACGGCGCCCTCGTGGTCGCCACAGGCGGCAGCGGGAACAGCACCTGGACCGGCGTCTCCCCGTCCCCCGGCGCGCAGGGTGGTGGCGGTGCCGTCGTCACCGGATATGTCCCGGTCGCGGGGTCCGGGAGCCAGTGGTCGGTGTACGTGGGAGGGGGAGGGCAGTCGGGTTCCCCGGACTCCCGCGACAACGTCACCGGGGCGGGTGGCGGGGGAAGTTCCGGGGTCTACCCCGGGTCGGCTGCGCTGTCGGTCGTCGCGGGTGGCGGTGGTGGCGCCGGCGGCGCGGAGTCATCCCAGCCCGCCAACGGCACCGGAGGTAACGCGGGCAACCCTGACGGGTCTGGTCAGGCGGGAACCGGGACGGATGCAGGCAACGGGGGGGCCGGCGGGACGGGGGGGTCCCCGACGGGGACCTGGGAAGGCAAGGGCAGCGGCGGGGGCAACGGGAACGGAGGGGCTGGTGGTGGCGGCTGCTGCTCCGGAACGGGAGGCACGGGCCCGTCGCAGGGAGGAACGGGCGGCACGGCGGGTGGCCACCAGTTGGGTGGCGGAGGGGGAGGCGGTTACGGCGGCGGAGCCAGTGGGGGAGCGCTGGTGCTGTTCAACGACTCGGGCGGCGGCGGAGGTGGTGGTGGGTCCTTCGCGCCTTCCGCCGCGGGTTTCCCGGGACCCGACTACACGTCGGTCGGCCCCTCGTGGAACGGCGCCTCCGGCAGTGTCGCCATCGGTACGGTCGCGCCCGCCCTCGACGTCACCGTGACCCCGGTGGCCAACGGTTCCCTCCAGATCGGCTGGCAGGAACCCGCCCAGTGGTCTCTGTTGGGGGAGGTCGAATACGCGGCTCAGGTCGATGGCCGACCCGTCCTCACCGCACCGGGAGTAGTGACCGGTCTGGATCCGGCGCAGTCGGTGCAGGTGACGGTGCTCGCCACCGCGGGTGATCTGACGGCTGAGACGGCACCGGTCGCGGCCACGCCCGCCGTGGCCCCGACGTTGACCCGGGTCACGCCGTCCAGCGGGAGCACCGCGGGCAACTACTCCATCGCCATCGCGGGAACCGGATTCCTGTCCCCGGCGACAGTGACCGTGGGTGGCAACGAGGCCACCGACGTCACGGTCCAGTCCGACACCCTCCTCACAGCAACGGTCCCGGGGGGCCTCGCCGGACCGGCAGCCATCACCGTGACCAACGACGCCACCGGTCTGGGTGCCTCGGCCCCCGGACTGTTCTCCTACGTCACACCGCCGCCGCCCACAGAGGCTCCCACCGTCTACTCCCTCGGGATCGTCGGCACCCCCAAGGTCGGGGCCGATCTGGTCGCCGACGCCTCGGTCGGGGGTGTCCCCCTGCCGTCTCTGGCCTACCAGTGGTCCACCGGTCCGTCCGCATCCGGCCCCTGGACCCCTGTGCCGGGAGCGACCGCTGCCGGATACGTGCCGGGTCAGCCGCAGATCGGCGACTACATCCGCGTCGAGGTGACGGCAGCCAATGGGCAGAACCCCGACGCCACCGCCGAGGCGGTGACCGCGACCGAGATCGCCGGACGGGCGCCCCGCATCGGTGACGTTGCCGCGGCGGGAACAGCCGCGGCCGGCAGGACCCTGCGGGCTGTCGTCAATGGGGTGGCGGGGATCCCCACCCCATCCCTGTCCTACCAGTGGCAGATCGCGTCCGGGTCGACGTGGGCCGACATCGACGGTGCCACGTCCGACGAGTTCGATGTGACGGCAGCCCAGGTGGGGGAGCAGGTGCGGGTGCGGGTGTCCGCGGCCAACAGCGTGGGGGATGCGACGGCGTCGTCGGCCGCCACCCGTCCCGTGCGCGGGACGGCACCATCGGTGGGGGCCGTGACCGTCACAGGAACTGCGGAGGTCGGTAGCACTCTGACCGCGACGGCCGTCGATGTCACGGGTGTTCCCGCCCCACGACTCCGGTACCGCTGGCAGGTCGGCGGAGGCGGCACCGGCACATGGTCCGACATCCCCGGCGCCCAGTCAGCGAGACTGCAGGTCCCCGCCTCCGCAGCGGGTGAAGCGGTGCGGGCCGTGGTCGAGGCCACCAACGGCGAAGGTCCCCGCGGGTGGTCCTACTCCCCGACCGAGGCCGTCCCCGTGGTCCCGGTGTCCATCGGCCGGGTTCGCATCGCGGGCAAGGTCCAGATCGGCAAGACCCTCACGGCCGCGGTGACCGCAGTCGCCGGCGACCCGCCGCCGACCGTGGCCTACCGTTGGCAGCGCAAGACAGCGCAGGGCTGGCGCGTCCTCAAGGGACGCGACGGCTCGAGTGTGGAGGTGCGACGTGCGTGGTACCGCCAACGGCTGCGGGCGAAGGTCACCGCCGTCTCTGCGGCCGGCCGGACGACACGGGTCTCCGCGGCAACACCGAAGGTCAGGGGCGCCCGGCCCCAGGTGACAGCCGTCTCCCCCGGGCGCGGTTCCTCGGGGACGCGGGTCACCGTGCGGGGCACCGGCTTCCTGCCGGGGATCCGGGTACGTATCGGGGGCGCCCGGTGCGACGTCATCTCCCTGTCGCGCACGCGGCTGGCGTGCCGGAC
>CAIWTL010000549.1 GCA_903915555.1 uncultured Micrococcales bacterium
AGTGAACGACTCGGGACATGGCTCCTCCTCGGTGGACCTCTCCAGCCTATGCCGGGAGCGACGCCACGCCCGGAGTCATCGGGCTGCCCGCGGAGAGGGACACTCCGGGATGCTTCGGTCCCGTCAGACCCGGCGGCGGGCCCTCACCACGACGTCTTCGTGGTGGTGGGCGCCGGCGCCACCTGTGACGGCGCGATCCCGGGCCTCGTGGGTCTCGATGGCCCAGGTGTCGTCGAACGCGGTGACGACGTCGACGGGTCCGACGTAGTTCACCGGATCGACGCCCGTGGACCCGCGCGCGCCCGCGGGTCCACCGTGACCCGAGGAGCCGAAGGTGGTGTGGTGGACGAACAGCAACGTCCCACCCGGCGCCACCGCGCCCAGCAGAGCACGCTCCGCGTCACACTCCGGTGACCGCAGGAGCGCCGGGTACTGCGCCGATACGAGGTCGAACCCGGGAAGTTCGGCCTCCACCAAGCCGGACAGGACCCAACGCACCTCGACCCCGGCCGCCTCCGCCGCCCGGCGTCCTCGTTCGAGCGCGACCTCCGACACGTCGAGGGCGGTCACGTCCCAACCCTGCTGAGCCAACCAGACAGCATCGGCGCCCTCGCCGCACCCGACGTCCAGGACCGTTCCCGGGGTCAGCCCGGCGATCTCGGCCACCAGGGCTCCGTTGGGCTCCCCGCTCCACACCCGGTCTGACTCGGAGTAGCGCTCGTCCCACATCGCGGCCTGCTCGGCCGCATCCGGCGTCGTGGCCACCTCGTCCCGGGTGTCCTGCTGCGTCCGGGCGTCGATCTCCTCGCGGTCCATGCACCGAGTCTGCCGTACCCCACTGTGGCCCCGGGCGTCGGCGCCGGGACTTCGTGTGGGAGAGCGGTGGATCCGGGCTACGGTGGACGGATGACGAGTCAGCGAGCCGCTCAGGTCCTGTCCGACGGATTCGGCCGGGTCCGTGAGTCCCTGCACCAGGTCGTCGTCGGCCTCGATGCCGACTCACTCAACTGGCGCCCCGCTCCGGACGCGAACTCCATCGCGTGGTTGGGGTGGCATCTGGCGCGGGTCCAGGACGACCACACCGCCGGGATCAGCGACGGGCAACAGGTGTGGCACCAGGGATGGTCAGACCGGTTCGCGCTGCCCATCGACCCGCTGTCCATCGGTTTCGGGCAGACCGCCGACGAGGCCCGGTCGGTCGTGGTGGATTCACCCGATCTCTTGACCGGCTACTACGACGCCGTGTGCGAGCGGACGGACGAGGTGCTGTCGTCGCTCAGCGATTCGGACTTCGATCGCGTCGTGGACGAGCGCTGGGATCCCCCCGTCACACTGGCCGTCCGTGTCGTCAGCATGCTCAACGACGTGACACAGCACATCGGGCAGGCGGCTTACCTGAAGGGGATCCTTCCCTGACCGAGATGGCTCACGAGCCGCTCGCCCACCGGCAGCAACCAGCCGCACCGCCAGAAGCCGGGACGGTGCTACGGGGCGGTCCGGTACAGGTCCGGGGCACTGTGCCACGACGCGGAGATGCCGTCCGTGGCATCGACCAGATTCCGGAATTCGTCGGCGAACACCTCGGACAGGAGGGTCCGGTCATGCGG
>CAIWTL010000550.1 GCA_903915555.1 uncultured Micrococcales bacterium
CTGACACCCCTCGTCTTCAACAACGCCTGGTGCCTGTCGAATCCGCTGGTCCACACACTCAGCGTCGGCGCCGCCCGACCGTCCGACTTCGACCCCGTGGCGCCGTCCTTGACCGCGCTGTCCCAGCCGGAGGTGGTGTCTGCGATCGAGGACCGGTTGGCCGTCGCCATGCGGGACGCGACCGGCGTCGGGCATCCCGACGAACTGCTGGTGGGCCTCCCGGAGTACGAGGATGCGCCGGGCTTCATGAACCTCCGGGTCATGGTATGGCTGCGTGCTCTCACCCTCGGCTGGGGTTTGAGCGAGTACGCGACGGGTCGCTACCGGATGCTCGGCACAGCCTCCGACTGGTTCCCCGGGATCAACGCCGCCAATGTCGCCGAGTGGGATCTGGCCAAGGCGGTGTCGGAGTCGCCGTACGCGCGAGAGATCCCGGCATGGCTCGCCGAGACCCACGAGATGCTCGGGGGCGCGCCGGTGGCCAGACTCAGTCAGTCCTGACCGGTCGCCCGCGGATCACGAGGGTGATGACGGTCGCGCCGATCATCAGCATGATGACGGCGATGACCCAGAAGTAGGCCAGGATGTCCATCCACGAACCGATCGGTGGGTTGCCGGGCAGACCGTTCCGCAGGCTCACGAGGGCGAAGACCGCGCCGGTCAACCAGGCTGCGGTCCCGATCGTGACCTCGAGGCGTCCCCGCAGCCCGGCCACGATGGTGACGACGGAAAGGGCTGCGAACATGACCATCAGGACGAGGAAGATCAGGGCGATCGTGATGGTTGCGCCGTCGCGGGCGATCGTTCCCGCCACGACGTGCGTCCCGGTGGAGTAGCGGTCCGCCGAGACCTCCGATGTGTACTTCCATCCGGGCACCTTGAAGAAACTGAGCAGTGACATGGGCAGTGCCGGCGGGTTGGCGGTGTTGCCGCTCGCCCTCTCCTGCACGGTCCGGGCGCGCACGTCGAAACTGTAGGAGTCGAAGGGGTACTGCTGGACGACCCCGAGGGTCGGTACGTCGATGGAGACAGGGGTGGGGATCTCGCCACGGCGGAAGGTGACGGTGGTCGACCGCAGCCCGAAGACATCGACGGCGATGTCGCGTCGCAGACGCCCCTCGGGTGTCACGAGATCGGCGCCCGGGTAGATGGCGAGCTCGGTGGGGGCGAACTGTTGGGACGGATCGACGCTGAACGGCACCAGTTGCACCGCGACCGCGTCCGCCGGGGGCGCCGGGGCGACGAAGGTCTCGTCGAGCCCCCGTTTGTAGTTGCCCACGGACCACGCGTACGCCGCCAGGAGCAAGGCTGCCGTCACCACGCCGACGACCACCCACCGCTTGTCCGGTGAGCGGCGGGTCCCAGCGTCGCGGTCGGCCACGCCGTCACTGTAGGGCGGTCCGGGAGATGGCGCGGGACGTTCGGGTCAGCGGGGGCTGCGTCTCAGGTGGTTCATCGCCTCCGTCAGGCCGTCGACGGTGAGGGGGTACATGTCGAACACCTGGCCGATCACCTCGATCGTCGAACCGGGCCACCGGACCTGCGGCTCGGGGTTGAGCCACACGCTGGAGGGGAAGTGGTGGCGCAGCATCGCCAGCCATTCCAGACCCGACAGGCCGGTCCGGTCACCGGCAGAGGTCGGACCGCGTTGTCCGAGTTCGTAAGGAGCCATGTAGGCGTCACCGACCATGATCAACCGGTAATGCGTCCCGCACTGCCGCATCAGGTCCTGCAGCCAGACCGGGTCGGTGAAGTGGTCGGTCTCGTAGACCTTGCCGTAGGGGAGATTGTGGAAGTACAGCGTCCGGAGTTCCTTGAAGTGCGTGGCCTTCTTCGCCGCGCTGAACAACTGCGACATCAGCGACGAGTAGGGGTACATGGACCCTCCGACGTCGATCATCAGGATGAGGTGGGTGTCCGGTCGGCGGGGCGGCCGGGTCACGACCTCGATGTCGCCGGCGTTGCGCGCCGTGGCGTCGATCGTGGCCTCGATGTCGAGTTCGCGGTCCGCGCCTTCCCTCACGAACGCGCGCAGCCGGCGCAGAGCGACCTCCATCTGACGGATGTCGAGGACGACGTCGGACCGGTAGCCCTGGTACTGACGTGCGTCAGCGGTGTGGAAGGCCATGCGTCCGCCGCCCGAGCTGCCGGTGCTGATGCCGCCGTCGGCGAAACCGGCCTCGCCGAACGGTGAGGTTCCCTGCGTCCCGATCCAGGTGTTGCCGCCGTCGTGGCGCTCCGTCTGCTCACGCTTGCGCTGCTCGAAGAGGCCCCGCAGCTCGTCCAGGTCCAGGGACTCCAGGAACTCGCGTTCGTCGATCCCCAGATCGGTCAGCTCGTCGCGGGCCTCATCGAGCCAGCGACGCAGTTCCTCGGTGAGGGCGAGGGCAGCGTCCGGTACGCCCCGATACTCCGCCAGGAAGGCCCGGTCGAAGGCATCCAGGTGACCCTCGTGGTGGATGAGAAGGGATCGGGCGAGGAAGTAGTAGTCGTCGAGGGAATGGTTGTGGAGTTCCTTGGCGAGCGCCTCGGCGAGCGCGACGGCCTCCTGCGTCCCGACGGGGACGCCCATCTGCCGCAGGCGGTAGACGAGGGGAAGGAAGAAGGGCCGCTCGCGGGTCACGTCGCCCATGACTACATGAAGCGACGGCGGTTGCGGCCGTTCGCGTCGTCGTCGTAGGCCGTGAGGTCCTGTTCCTTCTTCAGGAGGGTTCCCAGATAGGGGGTGTCCGCGTCCTTGGTCACTTCGGTGACACCCAACGCCTGCAGCATCGCGATCCAGTCGATCAGTTCGCTCGTGCTCGGACGCTTGCGCAGCCGGTCCATGTCCCGCACGCCGTAGAACACGTCGAGCGCGTTCTGGAGCAGATCCTCGTCGATCCCGGGGTGGTGCACCTCGACGATGCGTCCCATGAGGTCGCGATCGGGGAAGTCGATGAAGTGGAAGACGCATCGCCGCAGGAAGGCGTCGGGAAGTTCCTTCTCGGCGTTGGAGGTGATGATGACGATCGGGCGGTGCCGGGCCGCGACCACGTCACCGGTCTCGGCAACCGTGAACCGCATCCTGTCCAGTTCGTGCAGGAGGTCGTTGGGGAACTCGATGTCCGCCTTGTCGACCTCGTCGATCAGGAGCACCACCCGTCGGTCGGACTCGAAGGCGCGCCCCAGAGGCCCCATGTGGATGTATTCGCGGATGTCCCGCACGTCGTGGTCGCCGAACCGGCTGTCGTAGAGGCGCTGCACGGTGTCGTAGACGTAGAGGCCGTCCTGTGCGCGGGTCGTGGACTTCACGTGCCACGTGATCAGATCCAGCCCCTCGGCCTCGGCGATCGCCTCTGCCAGGAGGGTCTTCCCGGTGCCGGGCTCGCCCCGGACCAGCAGTGGCTTCTCCAGCACCAGGGCCGCCTGCACGGCAGCCTCCAGTCCGGGATCGGTCAGGTAGGAGTCGGTACCGGAGAAGGAGCGCGATTCAGTCACGTGCCCCAGCCTACGGGCGTCCTCCCCGCCCCGCTCCCCGCCGACCCCGACCGCAGGCCGGCCCCGTACGGGGCAGACCTGCGGTCAGCCTCGGATGAGGTCGCGGAGGGCGGTGACGAGGTCCTTCACCATGGCGGACGTGGTCTCGTCGGTGAGGTTGCCGTCGGCGTCGAAACGATCCTGGGCGCGGAAGACGATGACCTCGGGCTTGATCACGACCTTGGCGTCGATCCACACGAAACACTGCCGCAGCGCCAACTGGGCGCGGACCGTGCCGAAGTTGGTGGGTGCCGCTCCCATGAGGGCGACCGGCTTGTACAGGAGCGACGATGAGGCGGCCGGGCGCGAGGCCCAGTCGATCGCGTTCTTGAGAGCACCGGGGATGCTGTAGTTGTACTCCGGGGTGGCGATGAGCACACCGTCGGCGCCGTGGATGCGGTCACGGAGGTCGGTGACCACCGCGGGCGGGTCGTCCCCGTCGAGATCCTGGTTGTAGGCGGGCAGGTCGGCGAGTCGGTCGTAGTGGTCGAACTGCATGTCTTCCGGGGCGACGTGCTCCGCGGCCCGCAGCAGGGCGGTGTTGTACGACCCGGTTCGCAGGCTCCCGGAGATGGCGAAGATGCGCATGGCGTGACCTTACGGAAGCCCACCGCGACCTGCCACGTAGTTCGAGGTTGTTCCACCGGGCCTCCCGACTCCCCTAGGATTGCCGCGCCACCCGCTGAGGGGTGGTCACGACAGGAGGCCGGCGATGGCTCAGTCCGAGGCAGACCGCATCCAGGAACTGGAGAGCGAGGTCGCTCGTCTCCAGAAGCAACTGGACAGCGCCCCCGCCCCCGCCCCCGCGACGGTGAAAGCCCGGAAGGGCAGCCGCTGGCGCTCCTTCTGGTCGGCGCTCCTGATCGTCGTGGCGTGCCTGCTCGCACCGCTGTCGGTCGTGGCGGTGTGGGCCAAGAGTGAAGTCACGGACACAGAGCGCTACGTGTCGACGGTCGCGCCGCTCGCTGCCGACCCCGCGATCCAGCAGGCGGTCTCCGACCGGGTGACGCAGGAGGTTCTCACCTACATCGACATCCCGGCTCTCACCCAGGAGGCCATCGACGCCATCTCCGCCAACCGCGACCTCAAGCCCCGGCAGACAGCAGCGCTCGATTCGCTGGGGGGTGCGCTCGACAGCGGCATCGAGGGATTCGTGGGTGACCAGGTCGCCAACATCGTGCAGTCCGACATCTTCGACGAGTTCTGGACCGAGGCGAACACCCGCGCCCACCAGCGGCTCAACCAGGTCCTGTCGGGGGACACCTCGGGACCCGTGTCCATCGAGGGCAACGACGTCACCCTCGACGTCGGGCAGGTCATCGCCCAGGTCAAGCAGCGTCTGTTGGACCGGGGTCTGACGATCGCGGAGAAGATCCCGGTGGTCAACAGCGAGATGGTGATCTTCCAGTCCGATAACCTCGCCGCCGCACAGCGGGCCTATTCGCTGCTCAACGCGCTGGGACTGTGGATCCCGATCGCCGCCGCCGTTCTGGCCATCCTGGGCGTCCTCATCGCCAATGACCGCCGTAAGGCGGTCCTGGGCGTCGGTATCGGCCTCGCGATCGCGACGGTCTTGGCCGCTGTGGCGGTCGTGGTCATCCGCGGGGAGTACCTCAACGCGCTGCCGTCGACCGTGAACCGCGCGGCCGCCACGTCCTTCTTCGACATCCTCACGACCTACCTCGTGCAGACCCTGTGGGCCGGACTGGCCGCGGCGGTCGTCATCGTCCTGGGAGCCCTCCTGACCGGGCCCTCCAAGTTCGGCACCGGTGTGCGCCAGTTGTCGAAGTCGGCTGCAGGTGCCGTTCAGGGGCAGCTCGCGTCCTGGGGTGCCACGATGACGGGGCTGCGGAGGTGGGTGGCGGGCAACGCCGGCGGCCTGCGTATCGGTGTGACCGTGATCGCCCTTGTGATCGTGTTGTTCACGCGCTACAAGACGGTCGGACTCATCCTGTGGACCACGGTGGCCCTCCTGGTCGCGCTCTTCGTGATCCAGGTGTTCGCCTCCGGTTCGACCGCTCCTGACGATGAGGTGACGGAGGACGACGGCGACCGCGAGCCCGAGGTCAGCGCGGCAGCCAGTTAGACAGATCGCGCGGGCATTGGCAGCGCTCGCTGTCGGGGACCCCGGCGAGGGCCTGCTCGACATCCTGAACCGGTCCGCCCAAGGAGCCTACGTCCCCGTCACCCAGCTCGCGCCCGAAGCGCCGACCCGCATGGTGACGGCGATCGAC
>CAIWTL010000551.1 GCA_903915555.1 uncultured Micrococcales bacterium
ACCAGTTCGCCGTCCCGGACACTTCGGCTGCTGTCATCCGGGTCGCTCTGGACCGGTTGCGCAGTGCCGGAGCACCGTCCTTCCTGACCGTTCTCAAGAGATTCGGGCCCGCCAATCGTGGGCCACTGTCGTTCCCGATGCCCGGATGGACCCTCGCACTCGACATCCCCGCGTCAGTACCGGGGCTTGCCCGGACACTCGACGACCTCGACGACGTGGTGCTGTCCGCCGGGGGGCGGCACTACCTGGCCAAGGACGCCAGGATGAGCCCGGCGACATTCGCTGCCGGGTACCCCCGTCTGCGGGAGTGGCGGCAGCGAGTGAGCGCCGCAGAATCGGGTATCCCCTTCACGTCCGATCTGTTCCGGAGGTTGTTGCCGTGATGAATGCCCTGACCGAGCCCCAGTCCGTGGTCGTGCTGGGTGGTACGTCCGAGATCGCGCGGGCGATCGTGGCGGCCCTCCCAGCCACGCAACTGCGCCGCGTCGTGTTGGCGGGGCGTCCCTCGCCTGCCCTGACGGAAGCCACAGCGGCCACTGCTGCGGATCTCGCGGCCGTGGGCAGCAGCGCCCAGGTCGAGGAGACCGCCTTCGACGCGCTCGACACTGACTCGCACGCAGCGGTCCTCGCGCGTCTCTTCGAGCAGGACGTCGACCTGGTGATCCTCGCTTTCGGGGTTCTGGGAGACCAGCAGGATTTCGAGGACGATCCGAGCGAAGCGGTGCTGGCCGCCCGCGTCAACTACGTGGGGGCCGTGAGTGCCGGGCTCATCATCGCCGATCTCCTCAAGCGACAGGGCCACGGCACGCTGGTCGTCCTGTCGTCCGTCGCCGGCCTGCGGGCCCGCCGATCCAACTTCGTGTACGGCTCCACCAAGGCGGGCCTCGATGTCTTCGCCCAGGGTCTGGCCGACTCCCTCGTCGGCACGGGCGCCGGGGTCCTGGTCGTACGCCCGGGGTTCGTCCGTACCCGGATGACCGAGGGCCTCGACGAGGCACCCTTGGCCGTTTCACCGGAACAGGTGGCGCAGGACACGCTCAAGGGGCTCAGGAAGGGGGCCCACACCGTCTACTCCCCGGCGGCCATCGGGGCCGTCATGGCGGGTCTGCGATCGGTGCCCCGCCCGTTGTTCCGGAAACTCCCCATATGACGACCCCCGTGTCCCAGGCCTCCTCCCGCGGTACGGCCATCAGGGAATGGGTGGGCATGGCCCTGGTGGGAGCCTTCAGCGTCGTCGTCGACTTCGGCGTCTTCAACGCCCTGCTCTATGCCGGTGCCGCCCCAGCACTGGCCAACCTGACCGCACTGGTCGTCGCGACGCTGGTGGCTTTCCTCGCCAACCTGCGGTGGACCTTCGCCCATCGGGACATCGAGAACCCCAGGAAGGCGATGCTGCAGTTCTTTCTCGTCAACGTCATCAGCGCGGGCGGGGTCCAACTCGCCGTGATGGGGGCAGCACTGGTGAGCGTCGACGTCGCGTGGCTCAACGGCGTCAAGCTGGTGGCCACGGTGATGGCCACCGTCGCCCGCTTCTGGCTGTACCGGGCGTACGTCTACCGCTGACTCGGAAGCGGGTCAAGCCGACGGCGTGATGAGGACAGGCACCTCGTCCACGGTGAGCGCGCTCGTCGTCTCGCACGTGTTGTCCGGCAGGCGGCACACCTGGGCGGCACCCTCGAGCGGGTAGGACACGCGGACGTTCTTCGTGTCATCCCCCTTCGCCGGCTCACCCCACGCGATGAACACCTGCTGGCCGTCCTTGATGAAGGCGCAGTTGACGAGATCGCCCTTCTGCTCACAACCGTTGAAGGTCGTTCCCAGTACCCAGTCGTGGAAGGTCGCCAACGCGCGGGTCGCGGGATCGCCCGGACGGGTCTGGATCCCGGGGAACGCGTTGTACTCCGGAGTCGCGAAATACCAGTAGTTGCGCGGCACGTCCTTACGCCAGCCGTCGAGGTACGTACGGATAGCCCAGGCAGCGGCCCGGTCGCCGGTGATGCGGCCGTTCGGTTCGCCACCCGGAACGCCGGTGTAGTAGTTAACCTCGGTGTCCCACAGCTCCTTCTTGGGGGCATCCAGTTTTGCCAGCGACTTGCGGAACATGTCGATCTGCTTGCGTCGCGCGGCCGGTCCCGCCTCGCCGAAGGGGTAGAAGTGGCCGTTGTAGATGTCGAACGGCCAGCCGGCGTCGGCCAGCGCGGCCATGTAGGGCTCGGCGAATCCCTCGTAGTAGTCCGTGCGGTGGGTCTGCATGCTGGCCATGGTCGTCTTGGCGGCCGGATCCTCCTCCTTCACGACGCGTTGGACGATCTTGGTCATCTCCACCATCTGCTCGGGCGTTCCCTGCCAGAACTGCGGCGACGACGCCTCGTTCCAGGTCTCATACACGCTGATCTGGCCCTTGTAGCGCTTCACAACGGCGCGCACGTAGTCCTCGAAGTCCTTGAGGTCCTTGGGGGGCACTGCGCTGCGCGGACCGAACACCTCGACGCTGGGGTCAGTCCCCTTGCCATCGGCTGCCCATTCAGGGGTACCGCAGAAGGAGTACATGAGGACTTGCGCACCCCACGCCTTCTGGTTGTTGAGCGCCAGGTCGAAGGTGGACCAGTCGTACTCACCCTTCTTCTTCTCGACGTCGCGCCACAACGGGTAGCAGTTCATCCGGAAGCTGGTGGACTTGGTCTGCGGGTCGGCGAGGAACGAGTGGATCGTCAACTCCGCGGGTCCGATCTCCAGAGGCTTGCCCTCGGGCAGCGGAGTCAGGTCGGCCGCCTGCGAGGCCGGTGGCGCGGAGCTGACGGTGTCGAAGGTCGGCTCGCCGCTGGAGCAGCCTGCCAGGCCCACCAGCACGACTGCCACGACTCCCACGATTCCCCGCACGCCCATGACTTCCCTCCGGTCCGCCTTGTCATCAGCCTCCAGAGCATACCCAGGCTCCCGCCGGGGGTCGGGTGACCACCCGTGCAGAGGTCACCCGGGCCCCGGACGGAGCCGGCGCCACTCCAGCGGGCCGCCGTAGGCCAGCACAGCGACGGCCATGGCCGGCAGGAGGAATCCGATGGGGAAGTACGTGAGACCGAGGGGGACCTCGACGCCGGCCTGCAGGCCGAGGAACACAAGGGTCGCGGCAGCCAGCGCCGCGTTGGATCCACTTCGCTGCAGGGCGGCGGTGACGCCGACGAGGACGACCCCCAGCAGGGTGACGACCCCGACGACCCCCGACTGGGCGATGGTCTCGATGACCTCGTTGTGCGCATGCAGCGGGAGCCAACCCGCGCCGTCGGTGCGGGACCGTCCCAGCACCTCCCAGAAGTCCTCACTCATCACCTCGGGGCCACTCCCCGTGATCGGCGACAAGGAGACGACGAACCGCCCCGTGTCCCACGCGATGGGACGCCCGTTGAAGACGCTGTTGACGTCGAGGACGCGTCCCACCGCGAAATGCACCATCGGGGGCAGCACGGCGGCGACGAGTGCGCCTCCCACGACGTAGGGACGCATGGCGGGCCAGCGGATCTGGAGGAGCAGCAGCACCACGCACGCGACAGCAGCGGCGACGGACGTGCGGCTCTGGGTCCACAGCAGCGGCAGCAGGATGACCAGCGGCAGGATGACCGCCCCGATGCGACGGTTCGCCAGGGCGATCGCCGCAGCGATCAGCAGCGCCAGTCCCAGGATCTGGGCCAACGTGTTCGGGTGCCCCGCGATCCCCGACAGCGCGGGAAGACCCAGCGTCTCGCGCTGGTACACGGCCGTCCCGTAGAGCGGCCCCTTGACGACCCCCAGGAGCCCCAGGAGCCCGGCGACCAGACTCAACACCGCGACGACTGCACCGGTTAACACAGAGATCCTCAGCGGCCACGGAGACAAGGGGGGGCCCAGGATCAGGGCAGCAGCGACCAACGCCATGGCGACGGATGCCACGGGTATCCCCTGACCATGGAGCAGTGCCGAGAACGTGGTGCTCCCCCAGAAGGCCGTCACTGCCACAGCCGCCCATCCCCGGGCTCGGGTCGGTCGCCGTGTGGTGGCGAGGAAGACGATCGCCGCTGCTGCGACGAGGCCCACCAGGACGTCGGGCCACCCCGGTTGCCGCAGCCCCGGAACGAGCATGGCCATGACGCAACGCACCACGATCACGACCATGACGATCGCCTGGACCGTGATCCGCACCGAGTTCATGTCACCACCCGCGGGTGACCCGGAGCGTGCCGCGTCGATGTCCGACGCACTCGTCATGAGGACCTCACCCGACCTACCTGATGACGCGGAGACGACCGCGTCGGGGGCATGCCCTACGGTAGTTCACGTCGTCGGAACGTACCCGCACGACGGCCAGCATCGGGAGGCGCAGCGATGGCCGATGTCGTCGCCACCGACGTCGCTGTCAGCGCACTGATGATCGTCCGTGACCGGGCCGCTCTGATCGCCGACAGCATTCGCAGCGTGATGTCCCAGACGGGACCGTCGTGGGAACTCCTGGTGGTCGACGACGGCTCCGTCGATGACAC
>CAIWTL010000552.1 GCA_903915555.1 uncultured Micrococcales bacterium
GCAGTTCCCCGATCAGATAGGTCTCGCGTGGCCGCTGGTACGGCGCCAGTGACCGGGCCGCGTATGCCAGAACCTCGTCCGCGAGGGTTCCCGCGTCGGCGTCCGCCGTGGGGACGACGTAGCAGACGACCCGTTGACCGAAGGCGTCGTCCGGGCGCCCGACGGCTGCGACGTCGGCGACACCGGGACACCGCCGCAGCACCTCCTCCACTTCGGTGGGGTGGACGTTCTCGCCACCGCTGATGATCAGGTCATCGGAACGGCCGCGGATGAAGAGACGTCCGCTGTCGTCGAAGACCCCCACGTCGCCGGTGGCCACCAGTCCGTCCGTGCTGCGTTCCTTGTCGCCGCCGTCCACGTAGCCGTCGAAGGCGGCTGACGACCCGACCCAGACGTCCCCGGGTGTCCCCGCTGCGGTGGGGCGGCCGTCCGGGTCCAGCAGGGCGACGGTGACACCGGGCAACGGCCGACCGGCCGTCGTCGGTGCCTCGGCGAGGTCCTGCGGGCCGGCGACAGTGGCGTATCCGACCTCGGTGGAACCGTAGAGGTTGTAGAGGACGTCACCGAAACGACGGCGGAACGCCCCCGTCACGTCCGGCGGGATGGGGGCACCGCTGACGAGCACGCCACGTAGGGCGGAGAGGTCGCGGTCACCGGGTCCGGCGTCGGCCAGCCGCGACACGACGACCGGGGTCGTGATCACGAGAGATGCCCGGTGGCGGGCGGCGGCATCCAGAACGGCGGCCGCATCGGGACGCGGCACCATGATCTCGAGGCTGTCGAGCAGGCCGTCGATGCGGTGGTTGAGCCACCCCCAGGAGTGGAAGAGGGGGGCGGCCATGACGTGCACCCCGAGCTCGCGGTACGGCAGTGCGGACAACAGGGAAACGGTCGCCTCGAGGGGTGTGCGGGACCTGTCCGCACCTTTGGGCCGACCTGTCGTGCCCGACGTGAGGATGATGTGGCGGCCCCCGCCCGGTGCGATGCGGAACGGTGCGCCACCTGCCGCCGCCCAGGACTCCGGGAACGCGAGATCGGCCGACGGGATGCCCGCCGGCACCTGGCTCCGCAGATCCGGGTCGGCGAGGACCAGGCCCACCCCGAGGCGCTGACACAGGTCCGCGATCTGATCGGCGCTGAAGCCCGGGTTGAGGTAGACGAGGTCAGCACCGGTCCGCGCCACTGCCGCGATGGCCACCGCGAATCCGGCGGAGTTCCGCCCGAGGACGGCAGCGGTGACTCCGCTGCGCAGCCCCCGCTCCCGTAGCGCTGTCGTCGCGCGCCGCGTCAGGTCCTCGGCCTCCCGTTGCGTGAGGTGGTAGCCGTGGGTGTCGATCACTGCGGGGGAGTCGGGGTGCCGGGCCGCGCCCGCCGCCCATCCGATGCCGGGGGACACCCCGTGGACGAAGAGGTCGCGTCCGAGCCGAACGCCCGTGAGGGGATTGACGGGGAGGGACAGGCCGGACTGGCGCCACGCCTTCACGGCCGAGATCCCCAGCCCCGTCGCGTCGCCCACCCGCCTGCGGGCCGAACGCCAGCCCTTCATGATCGGGGCGCCATGGGGCATGGTCGCCCCGGCCGCATGGGCGATGCGGCGCTGGGGGACTGCCGGGGGATCGGTGTCACGGCCCCAGAGTGCCGCGCCTACGCCGGCCATGCGAGCGACCCGCCCGACACACGCCGCGGCGAGTATGCGTATACTCGCATCTGTGACAGGACAGCGCGTCTCGGCGGCGGTGGTCGGAGCCAGCGGATACGCCGGCGGTGAGTTGGTGAGGGTGTTGAGCGCCCATCCGGCGATCGACCTCCGGCTGCTGGCGGCAGGCAGCAAAGCCGACGAGCCGATCACCTCGGTCCACCCGGGCCTGGTTGACCGCCACGCCCAGGCCTTCGCCGACACCGACCCCGGCGCCCTGGCCGCGTACGACCTCGTCTTCCTCGCACTTCCCCACGGGCAGTCCGAGGCGATCGCAGCACAGATCCCCGACGTCCCCTTCGTCGTCGATCTGGGAGCCGACCACCGGTTGGCGGACGAAGCGGCCTGGCACACCTACTACGGCCCGGGTGCCGTGGCCCCGCAGTGGCAGTACGGGCTCCCCGAGTTGCCGGGGGTGCGGGATGCCCTGCGCCACGCGCGACGTGTCGCGGTTCCCGGCTGCTACGCCACGGCGATCTCCCTGGCCCTGTGGCCCATCGTCTCGGCAGGCCTGGTGGACGAGGGTGCACTCGTGACCGTGGCCGCGAGCGGGACCAGCGGTGCCGGCCGCCAGCCCTCGGAGGCCCTGCTGGCCACTGAGGTCATGGGGTCCATGAAGGCGTACAAAGTGGGCGGCGTCCACCAGCACACACCAGAGATCGAGCAGGCGCTTCGGCTGGCGGGCGCCACCCGCCCGGTGCTGTCCTTCACGCCGCTCCTCGCCCCCATGCCGCGAGGCATCCTCGCGACGTCCACTGCGCCTGTCCTCCCCGGGGTGACGCAGACGGATCTGCGCCTCGCCTTCGAGAAGGCGTACGCGGACGAGGTGTTCGTCCATCTCCTCGACGAGGGCACGTGGCCCGTCACCGGGGCGACGGCCGGGGCCAACACCGCGCTGCTGCAGACCGCACTGGACGCCCACGCCGACCGCGCCGTGGTCGTCTCGGCCATCGACAACCTGCAGAAGGGGGCGGCCGGCCAGGCCGTGCAGTGCGCCAACCTCATGCTCGGCATCCCGGAAAAGACGGGTCTGTCCATCTGGGGTGTCGCGCCGTGAGCGTGACTGCCGCCCGCGGGTTCCGCGCCGCCGGTGTGGCCGCCGGGCTCAAGACCTCCGGCGCCCGCGACACCGCTCTCGTGGTCAATGACGGCCCCCTGCGTGCCGCGGCCGGGGTGGTCACCACGAACCGCATCAAGGCCGCCCCGGTCCTCTGGACCGAGCAGTGCCTGACCACCGGTCGATTCGCGGCGGTCGCGCTCAACTCGGGTGGCGCCAACGCCTGCACCGGTCCCGAGGGCTTCGCCGACACCCACCACACCGCAGAGCATGTCGCGGATCTGCTGGGCTGCGGCGCCATCGAGGTGGCCGTGTGCTCCACCGGTCTCATCGGCGAACGGCTGCCCATGGACCGGCTGCTGCCCGGTTTCACCCAGGCGGCGGGCACCCTCACCGAGGACGGGGGTCTCGATGCGGCGACAGCCATCATGACCACCGACACCGTCCCGAAGACCTCCGTCGCGGAAGGTTTCGGAGTGGTCGTCGGTGGGATGGCGAAGGGTGCCGGGATGCTGGCGCCCGGACTGGCCACGATGCTGTCGGTCATCACGACCGACGCCGTCGCCGACAGCGCCGAACTGCAGGCGATCCTCCGGCGCGTCGTCGACCGGACCTTCAACCGGGTCGACTCCGACGGGTGCATGTCGACCAATGACACGGTCCTCCTGCTCGCCTCCGGTGCCTCCGGGCGCCGACCGACGAGCGAGGAACTGGCGTCCCTCGTGGAGCGGGTCGCGGCCGACCTCTCCCGTCAGCTGGTGGCGGACGCGGAAGGCGCCGCGAAGGACATCCGTATCGACGTCATCGATGCCGCGTCGGAGGACGACGCGGTGTCGGTGGGGCGGGCCGTGGCTGCCAGCAATCTCTTCAAGTGCGCCATCCACGGCGAGGATCCCAACTGGGGGCGGATCCTTTCCGCGGTCGGGACGACCCGCGCCGCCTTCGAGCCCGATGGTGTCGACGTCGCCGTCAACGGCGTCTGGGTATGCCGGTCGGGCTCCGTCGGCGAGGACCGCGATCTCGTCGACATGAGCCGTCGCGAGGTCACGGTCACCATCGATCTCCATGCAGGGGGCCATACAGCGACGATCTGGACCAACGACCTGACCGCCGCCTACGTCCACGAGAACTCGGCGTACTCCACATGAGTGAGGACCCCATGAACACCGAGCAACCGTCCGACCGCGCGGCAGCCGTCGAGAAGACCGCCGTCCTCGCCGAGGCGCTCCCCTGGCTCGCGCGCCGCCAGGGAGCGACAGTCGTGGTCAAGTACGGCGGCAATGCCATGACGGACGAAGCCCTGCAACGCTCCTTCGCCGAGGATGTCGTCTTCCTGAGACTGGCCGGACTGCGGCCCGTCATCGTGCACGGTGGGGGACCCCAGATCTCCGCCATGCTCGAACGGCTCGGCGTCGAATCCCACTTCGCAGGGGGCTACCGGGTGACGACGCGCGAAGCGATGGACGTGGTGCGCATGGTCCTGACGGGACAGGTCCAGCGCGACATCGTGCGACTTGTCAACGAACACGGGCCACACGCCGTCGGGCTGTCGGGGGAGGACGCGCGCCTCTTCACGGCACGACGCCGCCTCGCCGTGGTGGACGGCGCTCCTGCCGACATCGGTTTCGTGGGCGACATCGTGTCGGTCCGGACCGACATCGTCGACGCGCTCCTGGACCGGGGTCTCGTGCCCGTGGTGAGCAGCGTCGCGATGGGCGAGGACGGCTCTGTCTACAACGTCAACGCAGACGCCGCTGCCGCGGCACTCGCCGCGGCCCTGGGAGCCGACCGACTGGTGATGCTGACCGATGTCGAAGGGCTGTACGCGGACTGGCCGCGGTCCACCGAGGTGATCCGATCCCTGTCAGCCAGTGAGCTGACCCGCCTGTTGCCGGACCTCGAGTCCGGGATGGTGCCCAAGATGACGGCATGCGCAGACGCGATCGCGGCCGGCGTCCCGCGGGCACAGGTGATCGACGGCCGTATCCCGCACGCACTACTCCTGGACGTCTTCGCCGACGAGGGCATCGGTACGACAGTGCTGCCCGACGAAGGGACCAGGTGATGAGCCGGACACGGGAACTGCAGCACCGTTGGCAGACGGTCATGATGGAGAACTACGGCACGCCGCCGGTGGCCCTCGACCACGGTCGTGGCGCCACGGTCTGGGATGTCGACGGACGTGAGTACCTCGATCTCATCGCCGGGATCGCGGTCAGCACCCTGGGACACACCCATCCCGCCGTCGCCGACGCGGTCACGACCCAGGTATCCCGACTCGGCCACACCAGCAACCTCGCCATCCATGGCCCGGGCGTCGAACTGGCCGAGCGCCTCGTGGCGATCACGGGTCGTCCGGGCCGGGTCTTCTTCAGTCAGGACGGCGCCACCGCCAACGAGGCCGCCTACAAGATCGCCCGGCGGCACGGCTGGACCAAGGACCCCGCCGGCGGCTCCCTGGAGATCATCGCGGCTGAGGGGTCCTTCCACGGTCGGACGATGGGTGCCCTGTCCATCACCGGCAACCCGGCCAAGCGGATTCCCTTCGACCCACTTCCGACGCCCGTCACGTTCGTGCCCTACGGCGACGCGGACGCTCTCGCGAGCGCCGTCACCGACCGGACTGCCGCCGTCTTCCTGGAACCGGTCCAGGGTGAGGGAGGAGTCATTCCCGCGCCCCCCGGGTACCTGGCGGCCGCTCGGCGTATCACTGCCGCCCATGACGCCCTGCTGGTGATGGACGAGGTCCAGTCCGGCATCGGACGCACGGGTGCGTGGCTCGCCGGCGACGCGGCGTCGCCCGACGTGACGACCCTGGCCAAGGGCCTGGCCGGGGGAATGCCCCTCGGCGCCTGCATCGCGCACGGAGAGGCCGGTCTGCTGCTGCGCCCCGGTGATCACGGCACCACCTTCGGCGGCAACCCCGTCTCGTGTGCCGCCGCCCTGGCGGTGCTGGACACGATCGAGAAGGACGACCTGCTCCGCCACGCGACCGATGTGGGCCAGGCCCTCGCCGAGGGGCTCGCCGGTGTGGACCATCCGCTGGCCGCCGGTCAGCGGGGTGCCGGACTGTGGCGGGCACTTCTTCTCGGTGAGCCCGTCGCCCCCGCCGTCGAGACGGCTGCACGGGAACGCGGCTACCTGGTCAACGCCGTGCGGCCCGACGCCGTCAGACTGGCACCACCCCTGGTGCTCACCCCAGACGAGGTGGAACGTTTCCTCCGGGATCTGCCGGCGATCCTCACCGCGGCCCAGGGGGACTCATGACCGTTCCGCGCAGCAAGTCGGCCCGTCGCCTGCGCATCGTCGAGATCCTCGAGCGGCACCCCGTCCAGTCGCAGGCGCAACTCCGCGAACACCTGTCGGCCGACGGGATAGTGGTGACCCAGGCGACCCTGAGCCGGGACCTCGACGAACTGCGGGCGGTCAAGGTCCCCGGGCCCGAGGGTGGACTGGTCTACGCGGTCCCGGGGGAGGGCGGGGACAGCTCTCCCCGTGCGCCCGACCTCGATGCCGCCCGCGGATCCACACTCGCTCGCATCGGCGAGGAACTCATCATCTCCGTCGACCATTCGGCCAATCTCGTGGTCCTGCGCACGCCGCCGGGTGCGGCCCAGTACCTCGCCAGTGCGATCGACCACACCGTTCTCGGGGAGATCATCGGCACCGTCGCCGGTGACGACACCGTGCTGCTGGTTACCCGGGCGCCCGACGGGGGTCGTGCCGTGGCCGACGCCATCCTGCGGATGATCAACGACCGGGTGAGACCATGAGGGTTGTCACGGCACGGTCGAGTCGTCGCCCCATGAATTTCCGGGCCTCCCGCCCGGGCACACCGTCCGAACGAAGTGAGAGAGGCGCATCATGAGTGACCGGGTCGTACTGGCCTATTCCGGGGGGCTGGACACCAGCGTGGCGATCGGCTGGATCGCCGAGGAGACCGGCGCCGAGGTCATCGCGGTCGCGGTCGACGTCGGTCAGGAGGGGGAGGACCTCGAGGTCATCCGCAAACGCGCCATCGCCTGCGGTGCCGTGGAGGCGGAGGTCGCCGACGCACGTGACGAGTTCGCCGACGACTACTGCGCCCCTGCTCTGCGCGCCAACGGCCTGTACATGGACCAGTACCCCTTGGTGTCCGCGCTGTCGCGGCCGCTCATCGTCAAGCATCTCGCCGACGCCGCCGAGAAGTACGGCGCCACAGTCGTCGCCCACGGGTGCACGGGGAAGGGGAACGACCAGGTCCGGTTCGAGGTCGGGATCGCCAACCTCACTCCCGACCTCACCTGTATCGCCCCGGTCCGCGACTACGCCATGACCCGCGACAAGGCCATCGAGTTCGCCGAGACGCACGGCCTGCCCATCGACGTCACCAAGAAGTCGCCGTACTCGATCGACCAGAACGTCTGGGGGCGCGCGGTGGAGACCGGCTTCCTCGAGGACATCTGGAACGGTCCCATCGAGGACCTCTACTCGTACACCTCCGACCCCGCGTCCGGCATCGAACCCGACGAGGTCGTCATCGGCTTCGACAGCGGTGTCCCGGTCGCCATCGACGGCCGGCCGGTCTCGATGCTCGAGGCGATCGTGGAACTCAACCGGCGCGCCGGTGCGCAGGGAGTGGGGCGCCTGGACATCGTGGAGGATCGCTTGGTCGGCATCAAGAGCCGCGAGGTCTACGAGGCGCCGGGAGCCATCACTCTCCTCACCGCCCGCGAAGAGCTCCAGAACGTCACCATGGAGCGCGATCTCGCCCGCTTCTTCCGCGGCGTCTCACAGCGGTGGACCGAGCTCGTCTACGACGGCCTGTGGTTCTCCCCCCTCAAGAAGGCCCTCGACGCCTTCATCGATGAGGCGAACGCGAACGTCAGCGGCGAGGTCCGGATGGTGCTGCACGGCGGTCGTGCGGTTGTGACGGGTCGCCGGAGCGAGCAGTCGCTCTACGACTTCGGACTCGCCACGTACGACACCGGCGACACCTTCGACCAGTCCAAGGCCAAGGGGTTCATCGACCTGTGGGGGCTGCCCAGCAGCATCGCCACGGCACGTGATCTGCGGACCGGCCGCTGATGGGGGAGACGGCGCAGGACGACGCGGGGGAGCTGCGGCTGTGGGGCGGCCGCTTCGCCTCGGGTCCGTCGGACGCGATGGCCAGATTGAGCCTGCCCGTCCACTTCGACTGGGTGCTCGCCCCCTACGACATCCAGCAGGGGAAGGCCCATGCCCGCGCCCTGAACCGGGCGGGACTTCTGTCGGACGACGACCTGCAGCGGATGTTGGCGGGGTTGGACTCGCTGCTCGGCGATGTCGAGTCGGGCGCCTTCGCGCCGACTGAGGCCGATGAGGATGTCCATACGGCCTTGGAGCGCGGTCTCCTCGAGCGGCTGGGTCCCGAACTGGGTGGCAGGCTTCGCGCCGGGCGCAGCCGCAACGACCAGGTGGCCACCGACTTCCGGCTCTACCTGCGCGACCAGGCCCGCCGGATCCGTCAGATGACCCTGGAGCTGGTGGCCGCCATCACGGCGCAGGCGGAACGGCACGCCTTCGACCCCGCCCCGGGTTTCACGCATCTCCAGCGCGCCCAACCGGTGTCGTTCGGCCATGAGATCGCCAAGCATGCGCATGCTCTGCTGCGCGACGTCGAGCGTTTCGACGACTGGGATGCCCGGGCGGCCCGTTCCCCGATGGGCGCCGGAGCGCTCGCGGGATCATCGCTGGGTCTCGACCCGGAAGGGATCGCCGCCGACCTCGGCTTCGACTCGGTCCTTCCCAACTCGATCGACGCCGTCAGCGACCGCGACTTCGTCGCCGAGTTCCTGTTCGCCGCGACGATGCTGGCCGTGCACGTGTCACGACTGGGTGAGGAGATCTGTCTGTGGGCGTCGACCGAGTTCGGTTGGGCCGCTCTCGACGACAGGTTCGCGACCGGTTCGAGCATCATGCCGCAGAAGAAGAACCCGGACGGTGCGGAACTGGCACGCGGCAAGGCCGGCCGCATCATCGGGAACCTGACGGGGCTGCTCGCGACCCTGAAGGGCCTGCCCTTCGCCTACAACCGGGACCTGCAGGAGGACAAGGAACCGGTGTTCGACACCGTGGACCAACTGTCCATGGTGCTGCCTGTCATGACCGGTACTGTCGCCACCCTTGTGTTCGACAAGCGGGTGATGGCCTCGGAGGCGCATTCCGGGTTCGCCCTGGCGACCGACATCGCCGAGTGGCTCGTCCGCGGGGGGATGCCCTTCCGGCAGGCCCACGAGGCGGCGGGGGCCTGCGTGCGCCTCGCAGAGGAGCGGGGCGTCGAGCTCGACGAGCTGACCGACCAGGAACTGCTGTCGGTGTCGGAGCAGTTGACGCCCGGAGTCAGGGAGGTGCTCACGGTGGCGGGGTCGCTGGCGTCGCGTAACTCGACCGGGGGGACAGCACCCGAGCAGGTGTTGCGTCAGGTGGCCGACCTCAAGGAGACGATCGCCGCGATGGAGGGTTCCTCGAAGGGGTGACGGCCGGTGCGGTGACCTGTCACCATGGGGGAATGAGTGACACGAGCGGACTCTCCCAGGAGGAACTGCGCAAGCAGGCGATCCACCGGGTCAAGGCGAAGCAGAACTTCTGGCGGCTGGCAGGGATCTTCGCGATCCTCTGGGTGCTCCTGATCGTGATCTGGGCACTCAGTGCCAAGGAGCGGACCTTCGCGTCGTTCTGGCCCATCTGGCCCATCTTCGGGATGGGGATCGCGCTGGCCTTCACCGGCTGGGGAGCCTATGGCCCCCACGAGGGAGTCACCGAGGAGCAGATCGACACCGAGATGCGGAAGATGCAAGGCGGCTCCTGAGCCATCGGCTTCTCACGCCCCGGTAACCTGACCGCATGACCCCGACCGCGTCCCCGGCGCGCACACTTCCCCGGGCCGTGGGCCAGTTCGTCGGCTTCACCTCTCCCCGCATCCTGCTCGCCTGTCTGGCTGCCGCGGTGGTCCTGCGCATCGGCGTGGGGGACTACCGCTGGGGCAATCTGGTCTGGGTCGCTGTCGTCCTCGCGATCCAACCCTTCCTCGAATGGGTGCTCCACGTCTTCGTCCTGCACGCGCGCCCGCGGATCGTCGCGGGACGCACGTTCGACACGGTCGTCGCACGCGATCACCGGGCCCACCACGCCGATCCACGCGACCTCTCCCTGGTCTTCATCCCGCTGCGCTGGTGCGGCTACCTGGTCGCCTCCGTCGTACTCGTCGGTCTCGCCGTACCGGACTGGTCGGGGCGGTCGAGCTTCTACGTGGCCGCTTTCGCCATGGCAGTCGCCTACGAGTGGTGCCATTACCTCATCCACACCGACTACAAGCCCCGGACGGCGCTGTACCGACATCTGTACGCCAACCACCGACTGCACCATTACCGCAATGAGAAGTACTGGTTCGGGATCACCAACACGACCGGCGACCGGGTCCTGGGTACGGCGCCGGCGAAGGACGAGGTCCCGGTGTCCCCGACCGCCCGCGATCTGCTGGGTGAGGGCCGCGGCGCGACGCGGGCGGCCGGCCGATGACCGAGGTGCTGGCGGACCTCGAGTGGCGGGGCCTGATCGCGGACTCGACCGACCGCGACGAGCTGGCACGACGCCTGTCGTCGCCCACCGTCTTCTACTGCGGGTTCGACCCCACCGCCCCGAGCCTGCACCTGGGGAACCTCGTCCAGATCCTGACTATGCGGCGGCTCCAGCAGACCGGCCACCGGCCACTGGCGCTGGTCGGGGGTGCCACGGGACTCATCGGTGATCCGAAGGAGAGCGGGGAGAGGACGCTGAACGACCGCGAGGTCGTGACCGGTTGGGTGTCCCGCATCGAGGGGCAACTGCGCCGCTTCCTCGACTTCGAAGGCCCCGCCTCCGCCCGGATGGTCGACAACCTCGACTGGACCGGCCCACTCGGCGCGCTGGAACTGCTGCGCGATCTGGGGAAGCACTTCAGCGTCAACCGCATGCTGGACCGGGAGGCGGTGGCCGCCCGCCTCGCCGCGGGAGGGATCTCGTACACGGAGTTCTCCTACCAGGTGTTGCAGGCCAACGACTTCCTCCACCTCCACCGGGAGTACGACTGCTGGTTGCAGACCGGTGGGTCCGATCAATGGGGGAATCTCACGGCGGGGGTCGACCTCGTCCGTCGGGTGACGGGAGACCACGTCCACGCACTCACCACACCACTCCTGGTCAAGGCTGACGGCACGAAATTCGGCAAGACGGAGACAGGCACGGTGTGGCTCGACCCGGAGCTCACCAGCCCCTACGCGTTCTACCAGTTCTGGTTCAACGCCGACGATCGTGACATCGGTCGATGGCTGCGGGTCTTCTCCTTCCGTACGCGGGAGGAGATCGAGGAGCTCGATCGCGCGACAGCCGAGCGGCCGCATGCCCGGGAGGCCCAGCGCGCCTTGGCCGAGGAGATGACGACCCTCGTGCACGGGGAGGCTGCCACCGCCGCAGCCGTCGCAGCGGCATCCGCGTTGTTCGGGCGGGGGAGTCTGGACGACGTGGATGAGCAGACCCTCGCCGCCGCCCTGACCGAGGCGGGCGCGGTGACGCTCGACAGTTCGGACCTGACCGAGGACGGTGCGCTGAGTGTGGTGAACGCACTGGCCCTCAGCGGTCTGGTCGCCGGCACGTCGGCGGCACGACGGGCGATCAACGAGGGTGGCGCCTACATCAACAACGAACGACTGACCGACGTCGACGGTCGGCTCACCGGGGACGATCTGTTGCACGGACGATGGCTGGTGCTGCGGCGGGGTAAGCGCACCATGGCCGGTCTCGACGCCCGTTCGCTCGTCGAGCGGGGTGTGGCCCCGGAGGACGGTCGGGCCGGATGATCGATGTGGTGCGGACCACTCCCGTCGGGGTTGACCTCAGGTGAGGCGGTTCCCTACTCTTACGGAGGTTCGTTGCAGACCGCACCCCCCTGGCAGCCGCGAGGCGCAAGGGTCGGATGTAGGTGTGACGATCTCTTTCCACAGACCGGATTGACAGCCACCAGCGTGTGGCCGAGGTCACAAGGGAAATCCTCTTCCAGAGGTTGACCCGGCAGGCTGTGGGAGGTAATGTAAGAGGGTTGCCCTAAAGGAGGAGAAATCTCCGCAAGGGCATGGATCTTCCGGTCCGGAGGTAGTTCCACAAGGAACTGTCCGAGGGCCGACCCGGATCCCGGTCCATGACCGGGTGATCGGAGTCACAGGGAATCCCCGCGAAGTCGGGGTTTGACCCGGTGCCCGAGCGGGCAGTAAGATGTGATGGTTGCCCCAAGAGCCGACCGAAAGGTCAGTGATTGGTGCGCGTCCGCTCCTTGAGAACTCAACAGCGTGCCGAAAGTCAATGCCAAACATAACCCCGTCTGGCTGACCTGTCAGGGATTCGTCCCCGATGGTGAAGCGAGATGGATTCCTTTGGTACCGCACCGAGAACTAAGCCGCTCGGTGCGATTGCCAGCATCTACCTCCGGGTAGTTTCCGGCCGCCGGCGACGGTGGCCACACAGAAACATTCACGGAGAGTTTGATCCTGGCTCAGGACGAACGCTGGCGGCGTGCTTAACACATGCAAGTCGAACGAAGATCCTTCCTTCGGGAA
>CAIWTL010000553.1 GCA_903915555.1 uncultured Micrococcales bacterium
CCGGAACGAACTCACCGTCCACTCGGCTGTTCAAGGGTGCCCAGTAACTATGCAGTCGCTGCATGTGGAACTCGTGGTCGCGGCGGGCCTCGAACAGGCAAGCCACTCGCTTCTCGGCCCACAGACCGTCACTGCGGTACTGCAGTGGAGAGTTCCACAACTCGCGCCTGCGCACGCTGTAGGCACGGATGTCGGCGGATGACTCGATCAACTCCACGGCTCTCCGGCGGAAGCCACGCTCCACCCGCTCGTCCGCGTCGAGACCCAACAACCACGTCGGACCGAAATCCCAGCAGGCCTCCACCAGTTCGCGGTGGTTCACGGAATCATCCCAACCCGAATCGTCATGCGGCGGATGAGTCAGTAATCGCAGGACGTTCGGCTGCGCCGCCACGAACTCCGCGGAACCGTCGGTCGAGCCATCGTCCAGGGCGACGATACCGTCGACGTGGCTTGAGACGTTCGCGAAGTAGTCGGGCAGGAACCGCATTTCGTCTCGGAAGGACAGCATCGCGATCAGCCGGAACTTCTTCTTCCGGCGCTTACTGCTCCAGCGCATCCTGCTCCCTGAGTCACTCGATCCGGCTGACCATATCCAGCCGATCAGCGATGGGATCGCGCCGCGGAGGCCTGATGCCCCCGCCCCCGTGACCGCAGGATCCGCGGAGGTACGCCGCTACCCTACAGGGGTGCCGTGGAGAAGCCTGGAAGTGTGGTTCGCCGCATGACCTCCACCGCCGACCGCAGGTCCACCATCCTGTTCACCAACCACGCTCTGGCGGGACGCGGGGGAACCGAACTCTACGTTCGGGATTTGGCCGTCGCCCTCCGCGGACGCGGCTACCGGACCTTGGCGTACAGCCCCAACCTCGGGGAGGTCGCCGAGGAGCTGGCGGACCTCGGAGTACCGGTGATGGGGGACCTCGCCGCGTTGCCCGAACCGCCCGACCTGATCCATGGACACCATCACCTGGGGTTCATGACCGCCACTCTCGCATTCCCCCACGTCCCTGCCGTCTACGTGTGTCACGGCACGAAACCCTGGGAGGAATACCCACCGTCATCCCCGTCGATCCGAGCCTACGTAGCGGTGAGCGACGCGACGCGGACCAGGGTTGTGGATGCGGTCGGGGTCCCGCCCGCCGAGGTGATCACCATCCCCAACTTCGTCGATGTGCGCAGATTCCCGCCTCGAACTGCACTCCCCGCGTCCCCTAGGTCCGTCCTGATCATGAGCAATCGGGCCACGGCGGACGGGTTCGCCGGTGAAGCCGCCCGCGTCTGCCGGGAACGCGGCCTCCGGGTCACGATGCACGGATCCGACTCCGGGTCTCCGGTGGCGGACCCGTCGGCACCGTTGTCGGAGGCCGATGTGGTCGTCGCCGCAGGTCGGACGGCGCTGGAGGCGATGGCCACCGGCTGCGCGGTGATCCTTGCCGACACGTGGGGCATGGGCGGGCTGGTCACCCCGGAGAACTTCGAGGCACTGCGCCGAGGGAACTTCGGCCGTCAGACCTCCCGCGGTCCCTGCGACCACGAGTCGGTCGCCGCGGAGTTGGATCGCTACGATCCCGTCGGGTCGCGAGCGGTCACCCGGCGGGTCCGCGAGGAAGCCGGCATGGAGGCTGCCGTGGATCGCTGGGAGCAGGTCTACGCGTCGATCCAGCAGACAGCCCCGGTCGATCCGACCTCCGTCGCGCGAGCAGCCGCCGACTATCTGGCCGGCGAATCGGCATGGGTGCGGCGGGGGCACGAGTGGGATCGCACCGTGGCTACCCTCGAGGAGCACGCCGCCGCCCTCACGGAACGCCTCGACTCTGCGCTCTCCGACCTGGCGCAGTACGAGTCACGCCTTGCGGAAGCCGAGTCGCTGAATCACTCGCTGCAGCAGCGATCGCTCGAGCAGCCAGGGATCCGGGAGTCGGGGCGAGGCCTGGCGCGCGCGCTTCGGCGGCGCGCCGCCAAAGCAGTGGCCGACCGGGCTGCGCTGCAGCCAGATGGCGACCACAGATCGGACCCGGAACGTTCCGTCTGACCCGCACGTGGGCGCTTGCGCCCCGTGCGGGTCAGACCTGCGGTCACCCCAGGGCGGCGGAGACGACGTCGCGGGCCTCGGCCTGGATGCGCGCGAGGTGATCCTCGCCGAGGAACGACTCGGCGTAGATCTTGTACACGTCCTCGGTGCCCGACGGCCGGGCGGCGAACCAGCCGTTCTCGGCGACCACCTTCAGACCCCCGATGGGAGCGTCGTTGCCGGGGGCACGGGTCAGGGTCGCGGTGATGGGTTCGCCCGCCAATTCCGTCGCGGTGACCTGGTCGGGGGACAGGTCCTTCAGCTTGGCCTTCTGCTCCCGCGTCGCGGGCGCATCGACCCGTGCGTAGACCGGAGCACCGTGCGTCTCGGTCAGGGCGGCGTAGTGAGCCGACGGTGAGGAACCGGTCGTGGCCAGGATCTCCGAGGCGAGCAGAGCAAGGATGATCCCGTCCTTGTCGGTGGTCCATACCGAGCCGTCGAGTCGCAGGAACGAGGCCCCGGCCGATTCCTCACCACCGAAGGCGATGGACCCGTCGATGAGGCCCGGCACGAACCACTTGAACCCGACCGGGACCTCCACCAGACGACGACCCAGCGCACCGACGACCCGGTCGATCATCGAGGAGCTGACGACCGTCTTGCCGACCGCTGCCGACCCCGGCCAGCCGCCACGGTTCCGGTAGAGGTAGTCGATCGCCACGCTCAGGAAGTGGTTGGGGTTCATCAATCCGCCGTCGGGGGTCACGATGCCGTGGCGATCGGAGTCGGCGTCGTTGCCGGTCGCGATGTCGTACTGGTCGCGCTTGTCGATGAGAGACGCCATCGCCGACGGGCTGGAGCAGTCCATGCGGATCTTGCCGTCCCAGTCGAGCGTCATGAAACGCCAGGTGGCGTCGACCAGCGGGTTCACCACCGTGAGATCGAGGCCGTACTCCTCTGCGATCGCACCCCAGTAGTCGACTGACGCCCCCCCTAGGGGATCGGCCCCGATCCGGACCCCGGCGTCCTTGATGGCGGCCATGTCCACGACGTTGCCGAGGTCCGAGACGTAGGTACCCAGGTAGTCGTAGGACCACGTGGTCTCGGCGCCACGAGCGCGTGGGAAGGGCATGCGGCGGACCCCCGCCAGCGAGTTGCGCAGGTAGTCGTTGGCGCGGTCCTGGATCCAGCCGGTGATGTCGGCACCCGCCGGCCCACCGTCAGGCGGGTTGTACTTGAAGCCCCCGTCGCGGGGCGGGTTGTGCGACGGCGTCACCACGACACCGTCGGCGCGCTCCGGATCGTCCACGCCACGCCCGCGGTTGTAGGTGAGGATGGCGTGGGACACGGCCGGCGTGGGTGTGTAGGCGTCCCGGGAGTCGACCATGACCACGACATGGTTCGCGGCGAAGACCTCCAGCGCCGTTGTCCAGGCCGGTTCGCTGAGGCCGTGTGTGTCGCGGCCCAGGAACAGGGGACCGGCGATTCCGGCAGCACCCCGGTAGTCGCAGATGGCCTGGCTGGTCGCTGCGATGTGGTCGTCGTTGAAGGCCCCGTCCAGCGCCGAACCGCGGTGACCGGACGTCCCGAAGGCAACCTGCTGGGCCGGGTCCGAGACATCGGGGTGAACGCTGTAGTACGCCGTGACGAGAGCGGGCAGATCCACCAGGTCTCCCGGCGTCGCCTGCGTTCCGGCGCGGTCGTGTGTGCTCATCCTTGCTCCAGGTTCGACGGGGATGACTCTTCCCCGCCATCCTGTCGGCGTGTCCTGCCGGATGCGACCCGGCAGGTCACGAGGCTGCATCGCCACCCGCCAGAGCGACGGCCGTCTCCCGCGCCTGGAATATCGTGCTGGGGGCGTCCGACGGAGGTGGTGGAATGTTGCGCTGGATGCGCACTCCCGTCGCCACGGCACGCCTGGTGGCCGCCACGGCGGTGACCGGGCTCCTGCTCACCGCCTGCTCGTCGGCCGCGGAACCCGCCGACGTCACCACCGGCTCCGGGGTCCGCACCGGCCGCGACGCCTCCCGGCCTTTCACCGTCACCTCGACCGACCTCGGTATCCACAGCTTCACCACGAAGCCCGAGGTCCCCGCCGGCGCGATCCGCCTGAACTGCTATCCGGGCTGGAGCACGGTCAACCCGGTCAAGGGCGAATACGACTGGACCGAGTTCGACCGGGTCGTGGCGCAGGCGGAGGAGTGGGGGTTCCAGGACATCCTGTACGTCTTCTGCGCGACTCCGACGTGGGCAGGTGAACCGGTGAGCCGACCGGACGTCGCGGTGTTCGGGCCCGGCAGTGCGCAGCCGCCTGCCGACATGAACGACTTCGCCTCCTACGTGAAAGCCGTCGTCGAACGCTACCGCGGCCGTATCGACGGCTACGAGGTCTGGAACGAACCCAGCAGCGACCAGTTCTTCACGGGGACCCCCGCCCAGATGGGACAGATGACCGAGATCGTCGACGGCACGGTGTCCTCGTACGACCCGGACGCGTACGTGCTCTCGGCCGGGTTCCAGACCCACCTGCCCGACGTCTACGACAAGTTCATCCCCGAGTACTTCGACGACCTGCGAGCGCGGGGGTGGCCCGTCGACGGCGTCTCGGCGCACTTCTACCCGGTCATGGAGGGCACACCGGAGACCCGCGTCGAACAGATCGAGCAGGTCAAGCGCGACATGGACCGGTTCGGCGCGCCCGATGACGTGGCGCTGTGGGACACCGAGGTCAACTTCAACGTCAATGCCCCCGGTGGGGCGCCCGCCGGGCGGATCTCGGGGGAGCAGGCTGCCGCGTGGACCGCGCAGGCCTATCTCGAGGGGTGGCGGCTCGGGCTGCGCCGCACCTACTGGTACCTGTGGACGGCCGACTACTACGGGTTCCCCGGCATCCAGATGCGACCGGGCGACCCGGCGACGGTGGCCCTGCAGACACTGGGCCAATGGGTCGTCGGGAGCGAGTTCCGCGGCTGCGCCGACGAGGGCGAGGCGCGCGTGTGCGATTTCGTAGGATCCGAGGGAACCGAATTCCGGATCGCGTGGTCCAACTCCCGTGGGGGCGCCGACGTCACGGCCTCACCGGATCAACAGGTGTGCCCGGTCGATGGGTCACCGTGCAGGTCGCAATCCGGTGACGTCACTGTGACAGCGCTTCCCGTCCGGTTAGGCTGACACTTCGCCCATGGAGGGCCGAGGGGAAAGAGGGAGCAAGTGACGAAGCGCGCAGTACTGGCGGGCGTGACGGCCGCAGGTTTGGGAGCATCCCTGGTGCTCGCACCTGCGGTGGCGCAGGCGGGGCAGAAGATCACCAAGGAAGCGTTCGGGATGCACTCGTTCTCCGAGGAACCCTTCATCGGTGAGTCGGACCGCCCGCTCGGCAGCCTCCGGATGAACATGTGGCCGAACTGGCGCCAGCTCAACCCGGCGCGGGGCCAGTACAACTGGGCCGTCATGGACGGCACGGTCGCCCAGGCGAAGTCGTGGGGTTACAGCGACCTCCTCTACGTCTTCGGCAACACCCCGCAGTGGGCCGGCAAGAACCCGGTCAAGGACCCGTCCCGGGAACTCGAACCGGGCAACGCAGCCCCTCCGGCGAAGATGACGTACTTCAAGAACTTCGCGACGAAGATGGTCAAGAACTACGGCGACGACATCGACTCGTGGCAGGTCTGGAACGAGATCACCAGCCCGCAGTTCTGGCAGGGCAGCGCCAAGCAGATGGCGAAGATGACCAAGATCCTCAACCAGGTGGTCAACAAGTACGACAAGGGCGGGATCGTGGTCTCGGGCAGCGTCCAGACCCACCGGATGGACTACTACAACGCCATCGCTCCCCAGTACTTCAAGGAGCTCAAGGCTCTCGGGTGGCCGGTCGACGTCGCCGCCGGCCACTTCTATCCCACCCTCTACGGTGGTCCGGACAAGCGCATCGCCCAGATCAAGATGTTCCAGCGCGATGTGAAGGCAGCCAAGATGCCCAAGCGCGTCGACATGTGGGACACCGAGGCGAACTTCTGGACCACCGTCGGTGCCTTCAAGGGCAATCCTCCGATGGGACGCGTGAAGGGGACAAAGGCCGCCACCTGGGTCGCGCGCAACTACCTGGACACCTGGCGCACCGGGCTGAAGCGCTCCTACTGGTACATGTGGACGGTGGGCAGTCAGGACCTGGCCTTCCCCGGTATCCAGATGCGGACCGATACGCCGTGGTCCCGCGTCGCGTACAGCAACATGTACGACTGGACGGTGGGCGCCAAGTACAAGGGTGATACCACCAAGGGCAATCTCGTCGAGTGCAAGTTCACCAAGGGTGGCAAGTCCTTCGTGATCGCATTCACGACAGGAGGCAAGGCCACGGCCAAGTTCTCCGGCACCAAGTCGGTCACCCCCGTCTACAAGGGCGGGACCGTGACGGCCAAGGGCTCGACGACTGTCGGCACGATGCCGGTCAAGATCGGGTGAGCACCGGCGCCTGGCGCCGCTCGCTTCTCGGGCGGGGGGTCGACGTCCTACGACGTTCGACTCCCCGCCTTCAGCGTCTCTACAGCCAGTTGCCCGCGTCGGCCGGCGTCGCTCCGGATGCGACCGTCGCCGAGCATGAGCGACGCCTTCTGCGGTACTACGGATCACTCACGGCCACCGTCGCGGAGTTGCCGATCCAGCCGAGGTTCTCCCTGATCGTGCTCGGCGGTGAGCCAGGGGCGGTCCAACCGGACCGTCTCATGGACGAGCGGCTGGCCGAGACCGTGGCCAGCGTGGAACTGCAGGTCTACTC